>LNGC01000102.1 GCA_001587715.1 Candidatus Methanofastidiosum methylothiophilum
TCACTGGAATAGTCTCTACACTGCCCACTAATGTAATTCTGTCCCCAAGTCCCATTACGGCTTCCTTAACTGATGTTCCTGGGGCTTCGAACGAGAATGCGTCAAATCCAGAATGTGGGATTCTATCCATGTATCCTCTTGTGTCACCACAGATATGTAATATAGACACAGTATCTTTAATTTCTTTTGTTAATCTTTTATAACATGGTTCAAGGAAGTTCTGAAAGTCTTTTGGATCTAGTAAGTCTCCCGATGCTGTTGGGTCTGGCATAGAAACTCCATCTACTCCACTTGAATCAATAGAGTTTCTAATAATCTCAATACAAAGATCGGTACAAATATCAAGACAAGCTTCAAACTTCTTTTCTTCTTGCTTTGACCACATTAATATTCTATCAACTCCCCAAAGGTGACCTGCAATAGTCATTGGGCCTGTAACAGCCCTTAGAACGGGCACATATTTTTCATATTTTTCAACTAAGATTTTGGCAGATCCTTCAACTATTGGATTTCTTCCTTTTGATAAGACATCTTTTGGTAATTCATATTTTAATGGATTGATATCTTCTAATACGTGTTTTTTAACTGAAGGATGTCTAATGTCTGTTCCAAGATCTATCTCCGCCCCAAGCATAGTAGCTTCAGATACCAAATCATTGTGAGAATACAAGACATCAATCCCCCAAACCTTGTATCTACCTTCTTGGAACTGTGCCATAATTTTTGAATCAGTTTGGCATTCTGGCCATGTAACTTTTGTTGAAGCCATTAATTCTTTACAGTAATTCGAGAATGTCATTACTGGAATCCTATCAACTCTGCCACCTCTTATAGCGGACATAAATCTTCTGTGTGATGTCATTTCTCTTGATACCAAATAGGTCACCTTTATGGAGTTTGATAGTTTTCATTGTTATACTATATAAGATTATATACTGGTGTGATATGCCCGCCATAGAAAGAATTAAATAAACAGTATATTATCTGGTTCATCTTGTAGGGGTGAACTGATTGGCTAACGTTTATTTTAAACATATTAACAACACAAAACAGATTAGTGATGATGCTAAAGAACTTCTCAAAACTATAGTTGAAAAAGAAAGGATAATACTAGAGAAAAAGATACCAATTAAAGTTCACTTTGGTGAAAAGGGAAATGTTACTTACATTTCCCCAAGTTATTATGAAGGGATTATCAATTATTTAAAAGCCAACGAGATTGAATCATGCTTTATCGAAACAAATGTATTGTACAGAGGCGATAGAAACACTAGAACGAAACATATTTTACTTGCTTACAGGCATGGCTTCACTCAAATTCCTGTAGTAATAGCTGATGGTGAAATAGGTGAAGAATACGCCAATATGGAAATCAATAAAAAAAACTTATCAAACTGTAAGATTGCCCAAAAAATAGTTGAGCAAAAACAAATGATAGTTGTATCCCATTTTAAAGGACATATAGGTGCAGGTTTTGGCGGGGCTATAAAACAACTGGGCATGGGATGTGCTGCAAGAGGTGGAAAACTTGAACAGCATGCAAACACGATTCCAATAATAAATCCTATTGAATGCAATAAGTGTAACAGATGCAGAAAATCTTGCCCTGTGGACGCTCTAAAAATTGGATTAATTCCTAGAATTGATAAGAAGAAATGTATAGGCTGCGCTTCTTGTATATCAATATGCCCTGAAGGAGCTATAAAAATAAACTGGCTAGGTTCAATTTCAAAAAATTTCTACGAAAGGATGGCAGAATATGCTTATGCAGCCCACAAGGACAAAATGAATATTTACATAACATTTGCAATCAATATTACTAGAAACTGTGATTGTGAAGGACATAAAATGAAGCCATTCTTAAACGATTTAGGAATATTTGCATCAACAGATCCTGTAGCAATTGATATGGCGTGTCTTGACAAATTATCTCAAAGAGAAGGTAAAACTGTATTTAGAAGAGGCAGATATATCCTTGATTATAGCGAAAGTATAGGATTGGGAAGAAAAGATTATAATTTGATTGAAATATAATTATGAAATAATTATTCTCTCAGCATTTTACCATTTTGACGCTGGAATACCACCCTTTCCCCAGTTTGCCTTTGGTATTTCAGTGATCAAAACTTCGACCGCATCAAGAGGTGCACCAGTTACTTCGCTTACGCATTTAGAAACTTCTTTTATCAACATTTCCTTCTTTAATTCATCTGTATTTTCTTTCCACAAATATATCTCTACAAGAGGAATAATATCACCTATGTTTTATGAATATTAATCATTAAAAAGTTAATCATTTGATTATTTCAGTAATTTTTCTTTTCTGTAAGCCATTCCTTGAAAAGTAGATATCAATTCATTGTTCTCGTTCAATACGCGAATATTGTAAGTTGCAATTTTTGGATTAATTGATACTTCATCTGCTTCAGCAAATAATGTTCCACTCGATACCGCTTTCAGAAAAGAGATTGTTACATTTAAAGCAACGGCAATATTCCCATGAGTATTTGCCGCAATTGCAAAAGTATAGTCTGCAAGGGTAAAGATTGCCCCACCGTGTACAGTATTAACTGCATTAAGGTGAATTTCATTTATTTTCATTTTTGCTTTTGCGTGACCTTTAGACACTTCTAATAGTTCTATACCTATTTTATTTGCAAATTTGTCGTTTTCAGAGAATTCTTTAATAAAATCCATAGAATCACTAGGGAAAAATACTTTATTAAGTTTTTATTATTATTGGAATTCATAAAAAAAATCTTGAATAGGTTTATATATGAAATGTTTTTAGATACTAACTGATTAAATATGAAAAATATATATGTGTTATGTGTTTTATTTATTATTGTTATTTCACTCTCTGCATGTGTTACTCAAAAAGATACAGATACTCAATGCAGAGAATGTCCTCAATTTGCCCCACCACATCCTGACTGGTGTAGAGGTGGAACAATTATTCCAGGCGACAAAGATGAATGTGGTTGTCAGATGCCACCAAAGTGTGAAGAAAAATCATGATCTAACTTATTAATTAATTACTCTTTTTTATTGAGATTATTCTTTTCTAAATGCTTAGATTTATATTTTAGAAATACATAGTAGTGTAGGTTAATATTAGGGTTAAAATGATAGAAAAAGATAAAATCCTTATTGTAGAAGATGAAGAAGAATTTGCTGAGTTACTTGAAGAACTGTTAGTGGAATCCGGATTTTTAGTAGTGGGTAAATGCTCCACTGAAAAATCAGCGCTAGAGTTAGTAAGAACAAAAAAACCAGATCTAGTATTGATGGACATAATGTTAAGTGGAGAAGAAAGTGGGATTATAATCGCAGAAAAAATATCAGAAAAATATAATATTCCGGTGATTTATACAACTGCTTATGGAAACCAATCAATTGTAGAAAAAGCAAAGAAAATCGGGGCATATGGTTATCTAATAAAACCTTTCAAGAAAGAATATTTGTATAGTGCAATTGAAGTTGCACTTTATAGACATAGGATGCAGATTAAATTAATAAAAAGTGGAAAAAACTATCGTGATGTTTTTAACGGAACTCGTGACTTAATTCAGAGTTTAAAAGAAGATGGAAGAATAGATCTAGTTAATCCTTCATGGCTAAACACTTTAGGTTATAATGAAGAAGAATTAACTGCTTTGACAATTTGGGATATTATCCCCCATAATCGAAAATCTTACTTTAAAGAAATTATGTCAAAAGCCCTTAATGGAGAAACTTTAACTAATATTAGGCTTACTTTTAAGAAAAAGGATGGAAATGAGATAATTGTAGAGGGAACCTTATTTCCCAGATACGAAGAAGAGCGAATTACTTCGATAGAAGGAATCTTCCACGACATGACAAAACATGAAAAAATGAAAATTATTCTGGAACGCCAAAATTATATCCTCAATCAAAGAGTTCGAGAATTAAAATGCTTATTTAGTATTTCGAATATAGTCGAAATTACTGAGGGAACAATAGATATCGTTTTACAAAAAATTGTGGAGACTCTACCTTATGCATGGCAATATCCAGATATAGCTTGCGCAAGAGTAAGTCTTTATGGGAGAGAATACAAAACAAATAATTTTAAAGATACAAAATGGAAAAAGAGTAGATATCTTTTGATTAAAAAAGAGCCTGTTGGTAAACTAGATATATGTTATCTTGAAGAAAGGCCGAATATCAATGATGGACCTTTTATGGATGAAGAATTGCACCTTATCGATGAAATTGCTGAAAGACTTGAAAAAATTATTGAAGAAAAAGAGATGGAAGAAGAATTATTAAAATATACGAGCAAATTGGAAGAAGAGATTAAAAGACAGACTCAAGAATTAATACAGACAGAGAAGATGATATCTTTAGGATTACTAGTTGCAGGTATAGCACATGAAATTAATAATCCATTGTCATATATAAAAGCAACGACAGAGATTTTAAAGGAAGATTATCTTGATCTAAAAGATAATGCTTTAAAAAAGGGAATAAAAACAAACAAATTCAAAGAACTTGAAGAATCAATTGAAACTATTTCCGGGGGAATTGAAAGAATAGCTACGATTACAACTACTCTAAAAAGATTTGCCAAACCTACAGAAGAAAAAAACTTTGAAGATATTAATCAGGGCATGAAAGACACCCTTGTAATTCTTCACAACAAGATAAAGAACAGGATAAATATCGTAACAGAATACGGGAATATACCTAAAGTAGAATGCAATATAGGCCAAATAAATCAGGTTTTTTTGAATGTTTTACTCAATGCATCCGAATCAATGGATACTGGAGATATAATAATTAAAACCTGGAATGATTCTAATTGGGTACATATAACAGTAGAAGACATGGGGATAGGTATTCCCAAAGATAAAAGAAATAGGATATTCGATCCTTTTTTTACAACTAAAGAACAGGGAACAGGGCTTGGACTGAGTGTAAGTTATCAAATAATAAAAGACCATAAAGGGGATATTAAAATTGAAAGTGAAGAAGGAAAAGGAACTAAAGTAAATATATCTCTCCCAATTAAAGTAGAAAATAAATAGCGCATTCTAGCTAATACTTAAAAGCAAAGATATTTATAGTAGAAAATTTAATTAAGTAGGGATAAAATGGGGTTTTCTTATGGGGGAGTTAATATACAAGATTTTAATTATTGACGATGAAGTAAAGGTGCTTGATGCACTAAAGAAAACTTTGGAAAGATCAAAACAATTCAAAAGTGATATTTTTGTAGTAGATAGCGGTTTGAAAGCTCTTGATATTATCAAGAATCAAGATTTTGATTTAGTCTTATCTGACTATAAGATGCCTAAAATGGACGGAGTTGAGGTCCTAACTAAAATAAAAGAGATAAATCCCGACACAGTAAGAATACTAATTACTGGATACTCTGACCTTGAAATAGCAAGGGAAGCCATTAATAAGGCAGCAGTCCACAATTACATTGAAAAACCTTGGGATAATGAAAAAATAAGAAATATTATCTATTCTGCGCTTAATGAAGTTAAGGCTAGAAAGGAGACAGATTTCAATCTAAGGGAATTTTTAAGTTCTGAAAATTCTAAAAATTTAGTTAATGCATTGGCATCTTTGAAAGAAGTAAAAGAATATTCACATACAGTTCTTAGAAAAGACGAAGATAGACTTCCACAGATAGAGGGACTTAATAAATCAATCAACCTATTATCCGAATATGATTATTTAAAAAAGGAGGAAAAATCTCCAGTTGTCTTTAAATGTCCAATATGTTCTTCTTATGATTATAGAGTTGTTCTTAAGTGCCCGGTATGCGCATCGGATTATTTAGAAAAAGGAGATGTCGTTGAACATTACTCATGTGGGCATGTTGATATGTATTCTCATTTTGAAAAAGGAATACACCTTACATGTCCAAAATGTGAGGATAATCTAAGACAAATAGGAGAAGATTATAGAAAAGTTGGGAACTGGATACATTGTAAGAATTGTGGGGAATTTTTTGGCGATGGAAATCTTAATCTAATATGTAATTCCTGTGGTAGTGCTTCTTCTGTTAATCAAGC
>LNGC01000103.1 GCA_001587715.1 Candidatus Methanofastidiosum methylothiophilum
AGATATCGATGGAGACGGAGGAAAAGATATACTAGCTTCAGCTGAAGATGGAATCTTATATGCCGTAGATAATAAAGGCACCCTAAAGTGGGACGAATTTACTGGATCTAGATCTCCTGCATTCAGTGCAAATCTAGCCGGTGGCACAGATACTGTAATTGCACATGGACTTTCTATACTCAATAATAAGGGAAAGATTATAGCTAGGGCACCGGATCTCTTTGAATGGAAAAAATATATACTTAAGGACTTAAATAAAGACGGAAAGGCTGAATTTCTCATGCTTTCCCAGTATCCTTTTATATCTGCATTCAATCTTGAGGGAACTGATCTTAAGGGGATTTGGCAGTACCAATGCGACGGTGATGTTATGGATGCAGTTATAGATGACTTAAACGGAGATGGAAGCTTAGAAATCATTGCCACATCTTCAAAATGGTCAGATGCATCTAAATCATATGGTGAAGGAAAGATATATATCCTGAATGGAAAAGACGGAACACTTAAACAATCTATACCTTTGTCTTCGTCTGCATTCAATATAGGGGTAGCAGATATGAATAATGACGGAAAGAAGGATTTTATTTACACTTCCGAGAAAGGCGTAAATACTTTGTTATATGGGGTAACTGTGCCAAAGGAAGAGCCTAAAGAACAAACTCCACCAAAAGAAACGCCTGTAACACCAACACCGACAAAAAATACCCCAGGATTTGAAATAGGTGCTGTTAGTGCTGCCGCTCTATTAGTAGGATATTACTTAAAAAGAAGAAAATAAATTTAATTTATTTTTTTAATTAACTTTTAATTACCGGGCGTTGTAGTTGTTCTTACAGGTTTAACAGGTGTACCGCTATCTCCTCCAGGCTGATAGTTACCGTCTCCAGAATCACAGTCTGTTGTGTAACATCCAGGGTCTGGATAGCAGCCATTTGGACCACAGCAGTATCCTTCATAGCATTGAGTGCATCCTGGTCTATCACAGTACCAATCATTACATCCACTCTTTCCAGTAGTAACAGCTACTAAACCTCCGCATGGGCCATTTTCATCTTCATTGGACCCACAGTTTCGCTCATTGTAAGAATAAAGACATAGACATTCCGTATCCGCATAAATCTTAGCAGTTTCAGTTGCAATTATTGATGCTTGGGCATAAAACATTGCGTTTTTGTAGTCTCCCCTATTGAAATACTCCCAAGAATATTGTAGATTTAATCTCGCGTCATGATTGAATCTTTTGGAGCATGGCCATATACTATCTTTTCCAGCCTCATATGCAGTCAAAGCTACTGAAGCATCGTTTATTTTTGCAAGTGCTTCACTTTGATTTTGAGCAATTACAAAAGCACCTGTACTCGCAACTAATATTATAATTAATGCTAAAGTAAAGAAGTATTTTTTCATATTATCCCCTATATAATAAAGATAATCAATTATATAAACCTTTTTATTTAGTTCGTTATAATAGGATTTCTATACCAATCGGGCAGTGATCTGAACCTATTACTTCATTTAGGATAAACGCGGAGGAAAGATTATTACTTAAATTACTGCTAATAAAAAAATAGTCTATTCTCCAACCAACATTTCTATCTCTTGCCCTACTCTTATAGTCCCACCAACTATAATTCGCCGGCTCTTTATTTAAATGGCGGAAAGTATCTATAAATCCTACGTCAATAAATTTATCGATCCAAGCTCTTTCTTCAGGCAAGAATCCAGAAATTTTTTCATTTTCTTTGGGCCTTGCAATATCAATCTCTTTGTGGGCAGTATTTACATCCCCACACACTATTATTTTTTTACCGTGAAATAGTAAATCTTTAACATAATCTAGAAACATTTCATAAAAATCCATTTTATATTGCAATCTTTCACCAGACATTTTTCCATTTGGAAAATAGATGTTTAATAGAATAAAATAGGGATACTCAAGGATTAATGCTCTGCCTTCACTATCAAACTTACTAATCCCAAAATTACTTTTTATAGACAATGGTCTTTCTTTTGTATATACGCCTACCCCACTGTAACCCTTCCTTTCAGGGGATGAAAAATAAGAATAGTAATCATTAATTTCTCTTAATTCTTTAGGTATATCCTCTTCTCTTGCCTTTGTTTCCTGGATACAAAGAATATCTGGATTATTAATTTCTATAAATTCAGCAAATCCTTTTTTTGCGACTGAACGAACTCCGTTTACATTCCAAGACAGAATTCTAAGATTTTTCATGAAAACACCTAATCAAAATCAGCATATATTTCTCCAAAGTTTATCCCAGAAGTTATTGGATTCTTCTCAGATTCAAATTTTAGAGACCATCTTGCTTTCTGTAATTCCGGGCTAGCACTACCGTTCTTAATCGCTTCGTATGCTTCTATAAAAGCAGATATTTTGTCAATGGCTTTGACAAGTTTACCATCTCTTGGCGAATATTTGTCATGATTATATTTCGTTCCAATATCTCCCGAAATAATCTCAGTTTTTTCTTTAATATGGATAATATTCTCAAATTCATTTTCAGTGTACATCCGGATTTCATCGTGCCATTCTTTTGGGATTAAAGGATAAACTTTCTCTTCCATCTGTTCTTTTTCATAATCTTTGATTAATCCCTCAAGTCCTTCAACGGACCGCTTAAGAGGTGAATGTATGTCTTTTGTCAGGACTTCAGGTAAATCGTGAAAGAGCCCTGTGAAAAAATTATTTATTCTCCTCTTTTCACATGCCCCCATTTCTAAGGAGAAAAGATAGGATAAGATGGCAACATACATCATGTGCCCAAGTACAGATGTTTTTGGAACTCTGTGCACATGTGCCCATCTAGCTTGGAATCTAAGTTGACCTGCAAAGCCAATGAATCTGCCAAATTTAGTATATGCACCAGCTTTAATCCCCTCGAGGTCATAATATCTATTCTGTTTTTGTTGAAGATCTCTCTCAATTGCAATCATTTCATAATCATGTGAATTCAATTGTTTTATTATGTCAAATTCCCATCTAGTTGCATAAAAATGTGCTCCACTAAGAATTCTTTTGTTCAATGTATTATCGCTATCTTTAAAATAATCTCTAAATCTTTCCAAAAAATCATCGCCCAACGGAGATATTACAGGTTCGAGTTCTTTGAATACCCATTGATTTAGTTTTCTATATTTATCTTCATCTTTTTTGAATTCATAAAGGAGGGTGGGTTTGAGGTCTGTTATAACAATTCTTTGTAGAAGTTCAAATATCCCACCTTCTATTATCTCTACCCAGCTAAAATCACTTTTTTTTTCTTCATACTTGCCTAAGACATAAGCAATTATCATCTTATGCCCCTGTTTGTCAAGTTCAACAAGCTCTAGAGGTCTTATTTTGTCATTCCATCTTTGCATATAAGCAGAATCAAAAATTCTTAATAACAAAGATTTTCTTATCATGCTCTCACTCCTACTTGGTAAAAATTACTTGTAATACCTCATCTATTCTACATATTTTATTAGAGATTATTTCTGAGTCTTTGTCACTGATCATCCCTTTCTTTTTTAGTAGGTACAATTTTTTGACAGTTAAGAAAATGGAATCAAAAGCATTCTTAACGTTCAGATCATTTCCCATTTCCGCCTCAAAAGATTTAGATAATTCGTCTAGTAACATATCCACATTAAGAGAAGACTCCCTTGGATTATTTTTTATTAGTAAATAATTGATCATTTTTACAAATTCATTAAGTTTCTTTTTAGTTTTATCAAATTTAGAAAATGTAAAATTCATTTTTTTACTGTATTGAGAATAAATCAAGAAAAATCTTATTTCTCTAGTTGAATAACCTTTTGTTAGTAAGTCTTCAATATATAGTATATTTCCTTTTCTCTTTGACATCTTTTTTCCATTTACAAACAAATGGTGACCATGTAACCAATATGGGCAAAAATCTTCCCCAGAATAACTTTCCATTATGGCAATATTGTAATCATGATGCATTAATCGGTTGTCAATGCCTCCACAACATATATCAACTTTATTTCCTAATGAATGTACTATTATCCCCGGGTCTTGTGCATTCCATGCTGGCCAGCCCCTGCCTATTGGAGCATCCCAACAAGGGTAGTTTTCATCTTCACATGAATGCCAAAGAATAAAGTCGCCTAAATTCCAAATATTATTTGAATAATTATCTCTTTTAAATCGAATCTTTTTCTTCGGCCATTTAGTCATATCAAGCCCGTAGAGTTTTCCGAATCCATTAAATTTTGTAGGATCAAAAAATATGTCTTCTTTATAATAATATGCATATCCTTTTTCTAATAATTTTGAGATAATCTTGATTGCTTCATCTACAGTTTCAGTAGATCTAACTATATATGTCGGAGATTTAATGTTAAGAAGTTTTATTTCATCATGAAATATATCAGCTATATTTTTTGTTAGTTCTTTTACAGTTATCCCTTTTTTTTTAGCTTCTTCAATTGCTTTATCTTCAATATCTGTAAAGTTCATTAGCCTTGTTACATTGTATCCTAAATATTCCAAATACCTTTGGAGTATATCTTCGAATATAAAAGTTCTATAATTTCCAATATGTGGTTTTCTGTATATTGATGGGCCACATGTGAACATTTTAATTTCTTTATTGTTTATAGGCTTGAATACTTCGACTTTTTTTGTAAGTGAATTATAAAAACAAAAATTTGGGTAATTATTAGTTTTTAAAATAGAATGTTCGTTAGAATTCATGTTCATATCTAGGATTGAATCAATATAAAAAGTTACCTAAATAGCGATAGAATATTCAATAAATTATTCAAAAACTTGAATCTCTTTAGTTTTTTTAACAAACTCTCCAAACTTACCTTCGAATCTTGTTGCTCTAATGTCTTTATCGTCAATATAGTGGTAATTTCCGCCCCTAGGTTTACCAAAAATAATGTTATGATATCTAATTTCATGTTCTTTTAACCATTTGACCGTTACATCTCTCTCTTTTTCAGTTCTAGAAGTAAAAAATGTAATAATGTGGCCTTCGTCATACCATTTGTTAATTGTCGCTTTAGCATTGGGGATTTCTTTTGCAGATGCCATTCTCTCTGGCTCTTCGTTTGGTATATCGTCACATATCACCCCATCGATATCTATAATGAAGTTTTTTAGTCCATCTACTAATTTAGGGCTTGTTTTTTTACCATTGGGGCCGATGTTTTCTCTAAGATAACTCATTAATTTCCCTCGTATAATTTGAGAATATAATACCCATTACAAATAACCCTATTTATACTTTATTATTATAATTATCAGTCAATATACTTATTATCAAACATCTAAGAGATTAATATAGGATATTAATTTTATTATATCAGTCCAAATCATTTACATAATGGTATAGTCTCTTTGTAAATCCATCTTTTTCTTCAAATAAGTACTTTTCTTTTGATTTTACATTTTTAATTAGTCTATCTATGTCGTAACCTTCTTTTAATACAAAGAATTTTAAAAATCTAGGAAATATCGAGTTATTTGGACATTTATAAATACAACGCATACAAAGAACACATTTCCACCCAAATTTTATTCTATCCCCTTGTAAGGATATATTACTTGTTGGGCAAATTTTAGTGCATAGCATACATCTATCACAACTATCGGATACTTTAAGATGTTTCCCAAATAGATGTGCACCATTAGATTCCATCAAACTAATAACCCAAGTAACTAATCTTAGCCCAAATCCATTATCCTGAAGTTTTTCTTTTCCAGCTACTATCTCCTCTGAGAATCTTTTTATTTTTCTTTTTGCTACTTCATATAATTCTTTAGATAATTCATCTCCATATCTCACAAATATATTTGCAGGCATTAATATTAAATCTTCATGAAAAACTAAATATCCATTTTTTCTTAATGCGTTCCTTACCATTGATGTAGATCCAGCTTTTATAAATGAATCACCAGGACATTTGAAAATGAAGCAAAGCATATCGTTAGATATGGGCAATGTTTTAATGAAATCAAAAACAATTCTGGGCGCATTAAAAGCGTGTATTGGA
>LNGC01000104.1 GCA_001587715.1 Candidatus Methanofastidiosum methylothiophilum
AGGGAGAATTAACAATGTTTATCTTGAAGACCTATGCTTTGAAGCAGAGCAATCTGCTGAGAAGGCACTAAAAGCTTTATTAATATTCTTTCAAGGGAGTTATCCACGAGTTCACTCATTTAACGTACTTCTTCAAATGCTAGAAAAACATACGCTTATACCTATTGAGATATCTGAGGTGGTAGAGCTATCAGATTTTTCAGTTCAGACTAGATATCCCGGAGATTACTACCCTATTAGTGTAGAAGAATATGAGAGAACAATTAAGATTGCTGAAAATGTTTTAGACTGGGTATATGAAGTAATTGAAAAAAATAAGAAGTAACGGTATTATATATTTTCAAATTTTTAAAACCACAACTTTTATAATGAATAAGTATTAAAAATAATTGGTGATTTAATGCCAGAAGATTTTTTTACATATGAGAATACAGTCACCTGGAAGAAGGAGAAGATTGGAGAATTGTCGTGGGAGGGTAAGCCCACAATAGAAATAGCAACACCGCCCGAATTCAAAGGCCACGAGGGAATTATAACTCCAGAAGACCTTTACGTTGCAGCTGAAAATGTGTGCATCTTCACTACTTTTCTTTCAAGGTCAAAACTTGTCAACTGTGACTTTAAGAGTTTTAAAAGTGAGTCAAAGGGATTTTTAGAAAAATCTCCAAATGGATATATCTTTACTAAGATCTTAATAAATGTATACGTAACAGTTGCTACAAAAGAAGATATCCCAAGGGCCGAAGAAGCAATAAAGCTTGCAAAAGAAAGATGCTTCATTGGAAACTCAATTAAAACAGAGGTAGAGATTAAATCATTTATAGAGGTAGCATCATAATATCTTTTTTATTCCACCTATCCCTTTTGATTTTGCTTCCCTAAAAATAAATTTGTCACCCTCGCTAAAATAATAGCTATTATATTTAAATTTCATTTTTATTAAAGCCCTGTCACCTGTGGATAGGTACTCCTGATTGTAAATCTTTTCAAAAGTGACTGTCTCACAGATTGTTTCAAGATGTATTATGGGTTCATACCCTTCCTTTATTCTTGTGGGGTGATTTAGTATGAACACTTCGGCTAAGAACTCTCTCACAGGCTTGCTTTCGCCGTTTTCATCCTTTATTACCATTCCTCTTTTTATGAGGTCAGCATCTACACCTTTAATGGCTATGCCGAGGATGTCTCCGACCTCTCCCTTTGCCTGAACAAGGTGATGCTGCTTGATTGACTGGCATGATACTGTTTCGTATTTGTCATTTATTGGCCCTAAAAGAAGCTCCTGACCTTTTTTCACAATGCCTTGCTTGACCCTTCCACTAACAACAGTTCCTGCTCCTCTAACTTTGTAAACTTTATCAATGTACATCAAAAACGGTTTTTTGTAAAGCTCATCATTTGTTTTTTCCGGAAGATTCAAAAATAGTTCATTTAATATATCAAGTCCTTCTAAGGTAATTGAAGAAGCCTTTATTATTGGGATTAAGAATCTCTCTGATACTTTTTTTGAAATATCATGCGCAGTCTCTTTATCTTTTACATTTAGCGGAACTTTCCCCACTCTTCTCAAAAGTGCCGAGACATCAGATATAACTTGCTTTGCTTCTTCATATGAAACTTTGTCTATCTTTGTTATAACTATGATAAGAGGTATATCCATTGCAAGAGCAATCCCAAGATGTTCTTTTGTTATCGGGGTGACACCATCATCAGATGCAACAATCAAAAGCACATAGTCTACCCTTTGTCCTAGGATACCACGTACGGTAGTCCTAAGCCACGGTGCATGACCGGGGCAATCAACAAAAGAAATTATCTTAGTTGACCTATCTATTAACTCGGCAACTTCTTTTTTGTTAAGGGGATTTTTTAGATATATTCTTTCATCACCTTTAAATCCAAATACAGCGTGTGTAATTTCAGCAGTCAATCCCCTTTCTATTTCATGCGGTAAAAAATCGAGAAATATTCTAGTCTTCCCAACACCGTCATCCTCCATACCTGTGAGTAGGGTTCCAATGAGTGTCGATTTCCCGTGATCGACATGGCCTATAGTGCCTATAGTGATATGCTCTTTAATACCTTTTTCAGAATTTGTTTCTTCAATTGTGATTCTTGCAAAAAAGCCGTTTTCGTTGTATTTTTCTATATCCGTAATTTTAGCATTTATCCCCTCGGTAAGTCGCTTTATTACATCAAGAGTCTTTTCAAACTCTTCTTGGGATTGGCAGACAACATCACCGTCATCAGATACGCCTATTATGTAGTAGGCTTTTCCCCCTCCTGTCTTCAGTCTGTATTTCATCTGGGCAGACAATCTCTCTCTTCTATCTTTTAGGAGGTGTTCATCACCTAGGGCTGACTTGAACTCTATGTTCTTTCTCTCGCCTTTTTTAAGAACTTGATGTATACTCTCCTTCATTCGAAAGTATTACCTAATACTCCCATAAAAAGGTAACTACTATTAAAAAATGAAAATCGGTAAGCAATATTTAGAAATATACATTTTTTGATAGAAAACCTTTAAATAGTTAAATTTATAAGTTATAATGTATATTAGCATTAATGAGATGATAGAATGGTTGGCAATGATTATGATGACCTCAAAATGGAGTATGTCAAGCTGAAGCAGCAACTTGATACCTTCATGCAGATCATGCCCCGAATGGGTTATAGTGGCGCTCCCGTAGAATCAAAGGAGATTGTCACAAAACTCGATGAGATCAAAGAGATATTAAGTGCAGCAGCAGTCGAAGAAGGAGGATCCTACGAAGATCCAATTGTTGGAAAGCTTGAGAAACTTATCAACCTCTTAGAATCAAGCATGGTAGTTGAAGGTTCAGAAGAAGAAGAGGACAAGTTAATGGACTCACTCTCAAAAGTTGCCGCAACTATGGAACAAGTAGCCGAATCAATAAGGATGAATACAGAAAAGCTCCAGGAAATGGAGAAGACATTTAAAACTATGGGTCAGAGCTATGCAACAAAACCAGAGACAATTAGAAAGCCGCAGTACGAGCCAGAAGAACGATTTGAGAGAAAGATGGCCGAAGATATAAAAAAGCCAATTTTTGAAGAAAAAAGAGAGCCCTCAACTATAGAAAAACATGAAAAGATTATAGATGAAACTATTGATGAATTTTCAGAAAGTGAATTTCTGAAAAAAGTAAATCAAGTGTTACCTGAGGAGAGAATAGATACAGTTTTCTCTAAAAAGACGACAGGATTTAGCCTAGATAATGAGCAATTTGGGAATGAGCCCTCGATGGAAGACATCTTGAGGGAGGCACAGGAACTTGGAATTGATACAAAAGAACTAATGAAAGATTTGAAAGGCGGCACGACAAAAACAAAAAGTTCTGGGTCAATATTCGCACCAATAACGCTTTATGTGCTCGGTATCGTGTGGTTGGTGTTTGCCGTACTATTTTTGTTCAATAATATGGGAATGCTTCCACCAAATAATCCAATTTCATCAGTATTTAATATTTTGCGAACTGGATTCATGGGATTGGCTTTTTACATAGTTATGATGATTACAGGCATCCCCCCTATTCTCTTTGGAATGAAAGCAAGAACACCTTCGGGTTCAAAGGGAAGCGATAATGGAGTGCTATTTGTAGTTGGCGCATTGTGGATTGTTTCAGGTGTAATGTTTATGCTTTTCAAAGGACTTCCGGGAGTTCTTCCTATGCCCGACCTTGGCATTTTCCTTGACCTCATGCTTTCACTGATACTGATATTCTCGTCAGCACTTGCCATAGTTATAGGAACAGAGTTTTCAAGAAAGAAAATAATGATATAATCTTTGAGGTATTCGCAAACTAAAGGATAAACATTAAATAATCTTTTATTATTTTTTATTATATACTCAAAGGTAGTCCAATGGGTTATAAGCTATTAAGAAGAAGAGGGCCGGTATCAAAAAAGGCCCAAGTAGAAGTAATTACTGTAATGTTAATTTTAGGGATAACAGTAGCTGCTGTATTTATTGCATACCAATTTGCAGCACCCCAGATTGAAAGATCAAAGGATATTTCTAGAATTAGCTCAATGCAGAAGGCTTTCCTCGAAATCGACAAAAAAATTCGAGAGGTCAGGTTTGAAGGAGAAGGGGCACAGCGATATATTGATATTAACTTCGATAAGGGGAACATTAGGGTGGACCAGGGCGATGATACGATTTTATTTTATATGTCGGCACCGGGGATAGAATCTGCGCCTCAACAAACTGGAACGGAAACGTATTTCAGTGGAAGAACTATAAATATCAGACTACAATACGGTGGAGAAATAGAAATTCTCTCAAAATTTGAAGTTTTGAATACCGGAGAGCATAGAATTTATATAAAAAATGAAGGGGGTAATGATGTGCTACTGAGCACTACACCTCAGATACCGATTACTGGTGAAACTTGGACCCTTCAAGGTTTTGTTTATGATAATACTGAAGGTGGGGATAATGACGGTACTAGTGATGAGAGGCAACCAACTAAAGATAACAACAACAATGGAAATATTTTTGAGGCTTCAGACGATTCTACACTTAGCGGTGCCGAAGTAATTTTCATTAATCAAAAACAACAGATAATAGCTGTCACAAAGACAAATTCTGAAGGTAAATATGCAGTAAAATTGCCAAAATCTGACGGTGCAAATGATTTAGAATTATATTTAGTAGTTAACATGACCTCCTACGTTATGAAAGAAAATGACGGTGCAACTACAATTTATTCAAAAGTAGACAGATATGATAAAGATTTTATTTTAACCCATGGCCCATGGAAAGTAAATATTAACGAATCAACAGGAAAAAATACTAATGATTTTTCTTCACATCTAATTGACGGTTACTTTTGTATACCGATGTATCAACTTACAAAACAGGATATATTTGAAAATGTACCAATTGCTTTAGTAATGCTTGATACGCCAGGACCAAGTTTGGACATTACCCAGACTGATTTTGATAATCTCTTATTTGATACAATCGACGCCTTTGATAATACCCCTGGAAGCACTTACCATTGTAATTATTTTGTAGTTTTTGGTAGTGTTAGCTCACCACAAGGTATCGGAGATGGATCTGGAAATTGGATTAGTTATCCGGGTACAACTCAACAAGTATATATTTATCCTATTGAATGGCTTTTGGATTTAAATGCTCAAAAAGGACCTACTGCAGCAGGGTATGGAGCAGATGCCAAGTTTAAAGATATTGCTGCAATCGATGGTAATCCCGATATCTTAAACTATAAGGACTTTTCACTTATCTTGGTAGCATCTGGAGCTTGCAATGACATTGCCGGCAGTCCAAACGGTGTTGCAAATACCCCTTCCGGATTGTTAGAAAAATTACATATTTATCAGAATGAAATGTCAAATTTTATGTCCTTGGATAGACTTAAATTCAAAGGTGTTGATTATTCAAGAGGTCTAGTTGTATTTGGGCAGTTTTCTGAAGTTGATGCTGTTGATCCTGATCAGACTCCTAGAACTAAGTTTTACCCAAGTTTAACTGCTGACAAAGAACCACCTTCTGTAATTAATGTGTTTATCGCTCCCGATGGTCAAGATGGGCAAGTTTTCCCGTACTCTACCCATCCTTTGGCTTACTTTAATAACTTAACAGGAGGAAAGATTATAATTGCCGCCAATGTTAAAGATGCTAACGAGATTCTTAGCGTTACAGCTCAAATAAAACGTGGTGCAACTGAAGAAGGGGGATTAATTCTTCAGGACAATGGATTGAGTCCGGATAGAATTGCAGGCGATGGAACCTATACTGGAGAGTGGAGTATTCCATCGGATATTTTTACTAATAATACTCCCCGTATATTTGATGTTTCAATAGTAGCTATCGATGAATATGGCAATTCAATAGTCAAATCAACATATTTAGACCCAGATTTATGGGGCAATTCCCTATTTCAATTTATATTGCAGAGAGATAATAACATTCCTATACAGGTAATACCTCCATCAATTTATCCTTCAACAAGTACCATTAGTAACTATGC
>LNGC01000105.1 GCA_001587715.1 Candidatus Methanofastidiosum methylothiophilum
AGGTTATTTCCCAAGGCTTGCAGTTATGGGCAACAAACCTTTAAAATTTTTGGGATTAAATGGAAAGGCAATTCTACCCCTTATATTGGGGTGTGGTTGTGTTACTATGGCCACAATTACTGTAAGAACTTTAGATTCAAAAAAAGAGAGAATAATTGCAACACTTTTACTAGCACTTGGAGTTCCCTGTTCTGCCCAAATAGCTGTTGTTTTTGCCATGGCATCGGCTCTTTCTTTCAAGGCGCTGATATTCATTTTTTCAGTAGTTTTAATTCAACTGATACTCGTTGGATCATTGTCATCTAAGATAATTAAAGGCCAATCATCTGACTTCATAATGGAACTGCCACCACTTAGAGTTCCAAAGTTATCAAACATTTTATATAAGACCTTAATGAGATTAGAGTGGTATGCGAAAGAAGTAATACCTATATTCATACTTGGAACACTATTCCTGTTCTTTTTCAACGAATATAAAATACTTGAAATAATTGAGAAAATATTTTCCCCAATTGTTGTCACTTTTCTTGAGCTTCCTAAAGAGGCTGCAAGGGCATTTTTAATGGGATTCTTTAGGAGAGATTATGGCGCAGCAGGATTATTTCAATTACAAGACGTTGGATTAATGACAAATGTGCAGACTGTTGTGAGTTTAATCGTTATAACTCTCTTTGTTCCATGTATCGCTAATCTTTTTGTAATAATTAAAGAGAGGGGAGCCAAGATAGCCGCAATGATTTTTGTATTTGTTTTATTATATGCAATCCTTATTGGGGGAGTTACAAATATATTTCTTAAATACACTGGAATAATGTTTTAGAGGGATTTTATGGTAGAAGAGGTAATTGAAGAGTCGCTTGAGTTCGTCTGGACTATGAGAGAACAAAATGATCTAACAGTTGATAATTTTATCAAAGGTATTCATTTAAGGTGTAACTTTTCTCAAATTGCCGGAGATTTATCGGCCGAATCAGTTTTGAATAATTTGGAAAAGGAAGGCTTTATTGATATCCAAGATAACAAGATTAAGTTTCAAAAGAAAGGAGAAGAAATTGGGAAAAGGATAATACGGAGACATAGACTTACGGAGAGGCTCCTTAAGGACATACTACAAATGACAATCGATGAAATAGAAGAGCCAGCATGCAGACTTGAGCATACAATTACCGAGGGATTGGAAGATTCTATTTGTACTCTTTTAGGGCACCCAAGTGTTTGCCCCCATGGATTTGAAATACCGCCTGGAAAATGTTGCAAGGACGTTTCAAAAGTTTTAGAACCCATAATAATATCTCTCGATGATATGGAATCCGGAGATGAGGGTACAATAATGTATCTAGTAACAAAGAGTCATCCAAGGCTACAAAGACTTTCTACCTTAGGACTTAGCCCGGGGTCAAAAATAAAAATCGTACAAACTTTTCCAACATTTGTAGTACAAGTTGATGAAACACAAATTGCTTTAGAGAAAAGTATCGCAAAAGATATATTTGTACGAAAGACCAACGGCCATACTCATCGCAGACACAGACATAGAAGAGGTTTATTCTAGCCAATTAGAATACTATTTTATTTTCTTATTTCTATGAAAAACCAATATATTTAAATAAATAGCTAGATTATTTATTTTGTTATTTATAATTTGAACTCTCAATATTTGCATCTTTTGGATAAGAGATGCAGTTAATAAGAATTAATATAAAATAGATATTTTTAGGAGGTAAAAATATGGCAGAAAGACCGACTATAACAATGGCAGAAAGAAATAAAATGATAATGGATTTAAGAAAACAATTTACGGAAAAATACCAGAACAACATCCAGATTGGTCTGAGACCAAGATAAGGGGCGTTGCTGAAAATATGGCGCAAAAAGAAGTTTCAAAGAATACACAATGGAATGCAGATGTTGTTGAAAAAGGAAAAGTAGTTTATAAAGCCGGTAAAGGCGAAGAAGTCATGGTAGAGAGGCAACCTGTACCAAAAGTAGAACAAAAAGCTTCTCAAACAGCTACAAAAACACCTTTACCCAAAAAGACTATCAAAGATATTCTTTCTGATGCCTTTAAAAAGAAGAAATAGATTAGAGTAAGCTTTAA
Source organism: Candidatus Methanofastidiosum methylothiophilum (assembly GCA_001587715.1). Classification (GTDB taxonomy): domain Archaea; phylum Methanobacteriota_B; class Thermococci; order Methanofastidiosales; family Methanofastidiosaceae; genus Methanofastidiosum. Next base: position 2,099 of record LNGC01000105.1, read on the forward strand.
TCTATGCTTTATTTTTTCCCTGTTACTTTCTGTTAAATCTAAACTTTACATGATATAAATTAGACTGATATATTTCATACTTTAGGTGTAGACTATGACATTGGAAAGAAAAATTAGCGCATTATTCAAAATGGACGATGAAAATTGGAAGAAACATTCTAACCCTTGGAGTGTTATAACTAGAAATACAGTAACCCCACTACTTGTTATCGCATTCTGGAGCCGAATTTGGTTGGGTTGGTACTCAATTATTCCAATAGTCTTAAGCTTTATATGGATGTATACAAATCCTCGAATATTTTCTCCCCCAAAATCAACTGATAATTGGGCCTCAAAAGGAGTTTTCGGTGAAAGAGTTTGGTTGAATCGGGATAAAATACCTGTGCCAGAATATCATAGAAATGTTCCGAATATCCTAAGCATTGTTTCAGGAATTGGATTCCTATTTGTTATTTGGGGAACATATAGCTTTGAGATTTGGCCTCTTCTGTTCGGTGGCGCTCTCCAGTTTTCTGGAAAGTTATGGTTTGTTGACAGAATGGTCTGGCTATATGAAGATATGAAGCATTTACCAGAATATAGAAAATTTGAGTACTAGTCGGGTGTAATGTGGATAAAAATTCAGAATTAACTATTAGAGAGACTATAAAATTTCTAAAACAAAAAACATCAAAATCTTTCTGAATTATTAATTATATCAATTGAATAGTTAAGAAGCGTATGAAAGAAGTGGGAATTAATCTCAAATAATAATGGAAGGATAACTTAATATAGAATAAAATAAATTAATAGATTTAATAATAATATCTAGAAAGCGAGCGCATGATAAAGAATATTCTTCTTGGGAGACCATTTTTAGTCGTGTTTAATCTTACAAGAAGATGTAATTCTATATGTCCAATGTGTAGCATATGGAAAACACCTTCTAAACCAAAAGACGAGCTTACCCTTGAAGAGATTGAGAATATATTCAAGGATTTAAAATCTTACGGCATAAAACATGTTTTTCTGCAGGGTGGCGACCCTTTACTCAGAAAGGACATATTACAAATTATTGAGTTGCTAATTGACTTAGGATTCAACCCAACTTTGATAACAAATGGCTTGCTCCTAGATGAAAAAATTGCCAATAAAATTGCAGAACTCAAGTGCAATGTGAGTATAAGTCTTGATTCTTTAGATGAAAAGAAGTATAAGAAAATTAGGGGTGTTGACAAACTTCCTCATTTATTAAATAATATCCAAAAGTGCAGTAAAATAAAAGATAAAAAAGGAATGTGGCATATAACTTCAACAATAAGCAAAATTAATTATGATGAAGTTATGGATCTATTTTACTTTGCACGAAAAAATGGATTTAAATTTAATGCTTATCCTTATAATTATTCCCACTGCCATTCTAGCGCATATGACGAAGAGATGAGTTATGATGATAACCCAACAATAATTATTGACGCATTTAAAAAATTGAGCCAATTATCACAAAAGGAAGGATTGATATTTGATAAGCTCATTTATGATGAGTCAATTAAGTATATTGAAGGCAATTATTGTGCACCATGTGATGCCATGAAGAGATCTATAATATTAACTGAAAAAGGGGAAATAGCTCCATGTCTTGAATTTAATCCATCTGCAAATCTAAAAGAAATGGGGATAAAGCAAGCCCTAAAACAATTGGATTATTCAAAAGTAAAAAAATGTTATATAGAAACTCCTTGCTTCTATGGATGTACACGTGGCTCAGGAATTATTATCCGCACAATCCCTGAAATCTTCTTGTTTACACTGAAAAATCCAAGAACTATCACAAGTTATATTCGAGCCTATTCTTAATTTTCCATATATTTATATATTGTCTAGATTAGTTTTGTTTAGAATTATCTTTCAATAGGTGATTATAATGAGAAAAATATTCTTATTGCTATTAATCATGATTTTTATAGTATCTGTTTTTAGTGGATGTTCATCAGATGGAAAATATACTTGGTCAAAAACTTATGATAGTGGCAAGGATGATTTTGCTTTAGGTGTTGCGGCTGACACAAGTAACAATACGATAGTAACTGGATATATCTCAAATGGTAATGACAACGACATTTATACAATTAAATACAATCCTGATGGCAACGTTTTATGGGAAAAATTATACGATGGAGGCAAAAATGACTATTCATTAGCAGCTGTTACTGATTCTAGCAATAACGTTATAGTTACCGGTTTTGTGAATAACGGAGTAAATAATGATTACTTCACAATAAAGTATGACATAAATGGTAATATAATCTGGACTAGAATTCATGATGCTGGGCATAATGAAAATGCACAAGGCTTGGCAACTGATTCTAAAGATAATATTATCGTTACGGGAGAGGTATATCCCGGGATTGACGTTAATTTTCATACAATAAAATATGGACCAGACGGTAATATTTTATGGGAAAAATCGTATGATGGGGGGAATAAGGAATATGCATTTGATGTCACAACCGACTCAAATGACAACGTAATTGTTGCCGGATATTCTTCTAGTGGTTCAGGTTATGATTTCTGCACTATAAAATATGATAGTGACGGAAAATTTTTATGGAAAAAAACATATGATGGGGGAAATACTGACAAGGCGTATGAAGTAGCAACAGATTCAAATGACAACATAATTGTTACAGGAGAAACTCTAAATGGTAACAATGTTAATTTCTTAATTTTAAAATATGACCCAAATGGGAACATCATATGGACAAAAACTTATGACAGTGGTAAAGATGACTATGCATTGGGTCTAGCAATTGATTCAACAGGCAACATAATAGTAACAGGGTATATTACAAAAGATCAAAACAAGAATTTTTATACAATTAAGTATGATACTCGAGGCAATATTTTATGGGAGAAGTCATATGACGGTGGAAAAGATGACTATTCGCTCGACGTGGCAATTGATCAAAACAATAAAATAATAGTCACCGGTTATGTCTTTAACGGAACAAACAATGATTTCTTCACAATCAAGTATTAATTAATTTTCTTATTAATCAACATCTCAGGAACAGTAGTAATTGCACCTTTAGCTTCTCTTATGTCCATGCCCAGAATGCATCCAAAGGATAAAAGCGTCAAAGGAGTCTTCACTTCATAGGAATCTCGTGCACCTGAAGTTAATACTATTGGAAATAAAAACTTCCGATAGGCCTTCAATAACTCCCTATACCCTTCTAACGTCTTTACTCGCCTATACCTCTGACTGTTAAAGAAATCCTGGAGATTTATTTCAAAACCAATCGAGTTCTCTCTTGCAAGATCAAAACAGACACTGTCAAGATTATCCGGATTTGATATCAAAGTTATTTCTTTTATTTTAAGTGCCTCTCTGTTTTCCTTTGAGTCTTTGCTCTTGAAGATTATGATGTCTATTCCTTCGGCCTTTCTAATGATCTTTTTAGCATTTTTAGATTCATCATCAATTTCGATACCAAAAAGAGTATTCTCTGATTTAATTTTCTCAAAGCTTCCTAAAATATCCTTATAATTTGATGCATTAACCTGTTTAACTAAAGCTGTTTTAGAGAAATAAGATGAAGGATAACCTCTAAGGTCAATTGCCGAATAATAGCTTCCCATTCTCGATAACCTTTTCCCTGCTTTTTGGATAGGTGACAAACTTCATAGATAATAATATGTCACCGTTATCATCAATAGTGAAATCATCGTTATATACTCTTTCCTTGTTCATTCTTATGAACAATATCCCATCTTCGTCAAGTCTTTGTTCTAAAGTTTCGAGGATGCGTGACTTGTCAATAATTTTTAGAAAATCTGAAACAAAGATCTTTATCTCTTTATCTCTAGAAAGTTCAACATTAATTATAATAATTTCATTGCCAAAATGGCCGTATGTTTTATTTTCA
>LNGC01000106.1 GCA_001587715.1 Candidatus Methanofastidiosum methylothiophilum
CAATAAGTTGTTTCATGTAGGTTAGAAAATTATCCTTATTATTAACCCTATACCAGCCACCAAAGTTTTCTTCGATAAAAAGGTGACCTTGATCATCATAGACCCCTATGCACAATGCAGACCCTGGAGGCTTATATAATAATACAAGTTCCTGGTTTTCAGGTAATTCGTAATTAATATGTCTGAATGTAAGTCTTCCAGATTCCAATTCCTTTGAAAAGTATTTATTAACTGTTTCTTCTGTGAATGCCCCTAATGTTGTACAGCTGACGCAGCCTACTTTTGGATGAAAATGGATAACCTCTACCTTCAATACATTAACCTTTTCTGGAACTGTATTGGAATTCACTTGATTCATATTAGTTTGTTGCGCTTGCTGTTGATTTGCAGAATTACTAACACATGCAGGAAAAATAATCAAAGCCAAGATTAAAAGGAGGATGAATATATATTTTTTCATGATAGATCACTCCTTGCCATATAGTAATGTATAAACATATAAGTAGTTGTTTATAACATATTTATAAACATTTGGGTAATATCTGGTATCTAGTTCAATTTTATGTATTGGACTATAATTTAGATATATATTCTATTTAGAAAAAAGAGTATATTATCTAAAAATATATTTTAAAACAATGAAATTTATAAACAACTAGTGATGTGTAATACTACCGATTGTGGAGGTGTAAACTTTGAAAAAAATTTCAATAGTAGCTATATCTTTAGTTTTAATTTTTGCTATAGGTATTAGCTCAATAAGCTGTGCACAAAATACTAAGGCCACTCTTGAAGGGGGAGCTTTACTGTATACATTGGCCAATAATAGTTCTTCATATAGATTTATAGTGATGTACAAGGATGCAGATGGAGACTTACCTAAATACATGTTCGTCTACATAAATAGTTCTAGGAGACCAATGGTAAAACAAGATATTACAGATAATAATCCAAAAGATGGCATATTGTATGTACTTTCATTAACTCAAGATGAATTATCACAATTTACTAGAGGCACAAGCGAACATAATGTAAAATACTATTTTAGAACAAATGATGGACATGGAATAGTTTCTACAGAAGAGAGTAGTTCTATGACTTTAGACTACGAACAGATGGGTCTCGTAATGGAATATTCATCTGGCAGTGGCGGAACTTGCGGTAGATAATACAAAATATTTTTTATTATTTTTCTATCAGGATGTTATTAATTGTTCTATTCTATTAAAAAAGTTTATATATCAATATATAAATAATCACATATGTCAACAGATGAAAAAAGAAATATTTCTCTTCTAAAAGCAATGGGGGAAAGTACACGATATAAAATTCTTAGTGTGCTTGTTTCGGGGGAACGGTGTGCTTGTGAAATTCCTGGATTGATTAAAAGATCACAACCTAACACCTCTATGCATCTCGCAAAATTACAAGATTGGGGGATTATACAATCAAGAAGAGATGGCAAAAGAATACTCTACACAATAAAGGATTCAAGAGTTAAGAAAATTTTAGAAATTGTGAATAAGGAGGATTGATTCTATTAAAGTAAAAGTTTTAGGAAGCGGTTGTGCAACATGCAAAAATCTATATGAAAAAATAAAAAGGTTAGCAAATGAAGGAAAAATTAATGCAACTGTTGAGTATAGTTCCGATATAAATGATCTTATTAATGAGGGAATAATGGGTAGTCCAGCGATACTAATAGACGGTAAAGTTGTAAAAGTTGGAAATCCCTCAGAAGACGAGCTTAATAAAATTCTTGGCATAAAATAATTGGAGGATTATATATGAGAATGTTAGAAGAATTCTTCCCCGAATTTACAAAAAAATTAGATGAGATGGATGATATATACAAAGATAAAAGAACAATCGATGAAAAGACATATCAGTTCATATGCTTTGCACTTTCTATTAAAGCCAGATCAAAGCCTTGTGTCTTAAAACATTTCAAAGGTGCTCTTGAAGCAGGTGCTACTGTAAAGGAACTAAGTTACATTTTTGCTTTGGTAATGAGAGAAGCTGCAGGAGCAGATGACTGCTGGACACACGACGTAATAGGGGACTGGAAAGAGATATTAAAAGGCAATATAAACTGTGAATGCAAAAAATAATTTTTATTATATATTTCCAAACATTAGCCCTGCCATAGTAGAATACAATATAACTAACATTACATAAACTATAGTTCTTTTTGAACCTAACACTTTTCTTATCACGAGCATATTAGGTAAACTCAAACTGGGCCCTGCTAATAATAAGGCCAAAGCCGGACCTTTTGCCATTCCTTTTGCAATAAGTGCTTGTAATATAGGAATTTCAGTTAATGTAGAGAAATACATAAACGCGCCAAATAAAGAAGCTATCAAATTTCCTAAGAGATTATTTTTTCCAACTATCTGTTCAATTAAATGTTGGGGTATTAAAGGCATTATGAATCCAGCTATAAAAACACCTATAAACAAAAGAGGTATCAACATCTTAGAAAAATGCCAAGTTTCAGTAAGCCATGATTTAGAAGTTTCTTTTGAGAATATGAAAATCGCTATTAAAGCTACAACTAATGTTAGAATTCCCATAGTGACGTATTTCAAAGGTAATTCTATCGATAAACCATTTACTACAAGTACCATCACAAGTGAAAAAAAGAATGGGATTATAATTCTTGAAGAAACATCTATTTCAGAGCTTTCTTCCAAATATAGCTTGCCGCCCTCAGATCTTTCTCTAAAAATTAAGGCCATTGACAGACCAACAATGATTGAAAGACCAATAGCAGAAACAACTCTTGCAAGACCTATAGAAAATCCTAAAACACTAAATGTTAGAAATATTGCTGCTATGTTTATGGCTGGCCCGGAAAATAAAAAGGTTATGGCTGGTCCAAGTCCAGCGCCTCTTTTTCTGATAGATGCGAATAATGGTAGGATAGTACAAGAACAAACAGCGAGTATAGAGCCAGATACCGAGGCAATAGTATAGGATAATATTTTATTGCTATCACATCCAAGATATTTTAAAACAACATCTTTTTTTACAAATATACTAATAGCTCCAGCAATGAACATCGCAGGGACTAAACATGTCAAAACGTGCTTTCTTGCATAATCATGTAGAAGGGATACAGCACTAAATAATGATTCCTGAAATAGATTATTTGTAATGGGCATGAAAAAAAATCCCAAGAACAGTAAAATTAATATCAGAAGAATATTTATTTCTTTCATATTACCACTTTAGTATATCAATCTATTTAAACATATAATTATTAATTGATATATAAAGTTTTCTACGTTACTAGATAAGAGCATTTAATTGGACTTAAATTAAGTTTAATTAAAAAATTAATTAAAATATAAAAAATAGATATTTAAGAGTACTCTTCGAGTCCTAGTCTCTTTAGTGTTGCCTTTGTTGGAACTCCTTTTCTGTCCCAGCCTCTAAGGTCATAGTATTCATCGAGCATTGTATCCAGCTCTTTCTGTGTTGTGTACATCCCTTTTGAAGTACCAGATGGAATTGGCTCATTCATTGTTCTCCATGGAAGTGTATCGCCTGTTCTTGCTTTTCCAGATTCTCTTATAGTGAATAATCTTTCAAGATTATATATTCTCTCTGCCATTAACTTGACTTCGTCTAGAGTTGTATTCCATCCTGTTACTGCGTTAATCCAGTCTGAATGTACTTGAGCAACAGAAGTTCCGTAAATCTTTTCAGCGAAGTGACATACTACAAGTGTGTCCCCTAAACAAGTCCAGTTCTGGGTGTTGAATGCATTTAATGCTCTTCCTTCTGTTGTATTTCTCTTCTCTGGAGGTAATCCATATTCAATTGGTCTTGCATCGTGGTGGCTTCCTCCTCTTGGAGAAGTTGCGTATCCAACAGACATTGTCTTTTGAGCTCTTGGAGAGTGACCTGCCGGCTCAAGACCTTTTACATGGAATGCGTATTTGTATGCGTCTCCACCTAATTTTTCAGCGAGGGCTCTTGTTCCTTTTCCTATTAATTCTCCAAATTCTCCCCTCTTTTCACCTATGATTCTGACAAGTTCGAGAAGGTCTTCACCATTTTCAAATTTATATATTTTACCGCCTGTGTCTTTTTCTGTTAAGAGGCCTCTTTCCATTAACTCCATGACCATTGAAGCTGTTACACCTGCAGAAATTGTATCTATTCCGTACTCATCCGAAAGTCTATCTGCAGCAATTACATAGTCAACGTCAGCAATAGCTGGCATGCTTCCAAAAGAGTATTGAGTTTCATATTCAGGACCTTCTGAAACAGCGTCCCATTTATTGACTTTGAAATCTTTTGCACAGTGAATGCAGCAGCTGAAGCATGATCTATGTCTAATTAAATGTTGAGTATTAAGAGTTTCTCCACCAATCTTATCAACATGTTCAAATGTTTCAAACTGCATGTTTCTTGTTCCCATGCCCCCAAATGCATTGATACTTGCTGGAAGTGCTGTAGTTCCATATTTTGAAAGGCCTGCTAAAGTTTCTTTTGCTTTCTGAGCGAATTCTCCGTATAGTGCCTTTACTTTTCCCATGTCAGCTACTTTAACGTCTTTGTCGCCGTATATAGCAATAGCTTTAAGATTCTTTGATCCCCAAACTGCACCATTACCACTTCTTCCAGCAACTCTGGTATCGGTGATAATTGAAGTCATAGGGACTAATTTTTCCCCTGCTGGCCCAATGCATGCAACCTTGTATTCATGCGTAAGTTCTTTTTTTATTCTGTGTTGTGTTTCTATTGTCAAAAGCCCCCAGAATCTTTGTGCGTCTCTTATTTCAACTTTATCGTTATTTATAACTATCATTACAGGAGAAGCTGCTTTTCCTTTGATTACAACGGCGTCATATCCTGCATATTTTAACATTGCAGCGAATCCGCCGCCGGCACTACTATCGGCAAGAAGTCCAGTCTGAGGAGATTTAGCACCAAAGTGGGTTCTCCCTGCACCATGTGCTAAAGTACCGCTCAAAGGACCTGATGCAAAAACAGATACGGCCTCAGGATCCAGTGGATCTGTACCTTTTTTCAGACCATCATAAAGGTATTTTATAACAAATCCATTTCCACCTAGCCATTTCCTATAAAATTCTTCATTTGGTGTTTCAACTTCAATTTTACCTGTAGTTAAATCAATATGTAATATTTTACCTGCATAACCATAAACCATTTTAATCACCTACCGACAATGCATTTTTTGGACAAATCTTGATACATTCTGGTTCTCCTTCACATAAATTACATTTGAGTGGGAGTTTGTAATCTTTATGCCAATAAATACCATCATATGGGCAGGCTTTAACACATAATCTGCAACCGATACATTTATCTTCTATGAGAACAACTCTTTCTAGATCTTGGTCAATTACAAGGGCATCTGTTGGGCAAGCGTCAACACATGGGGCATCGTCACATTGTAAACATACATTGTATTTTGGAGCGACATAATCTTCCGTCTTTATTCTAATTCTAGATTTTCTTGGATTAAATGCATCGTACCACTTAGATGAACAGAATAGTTCACATAAATTGCAGCCAGCACATTTCTTTTCATCAAAAACTATATGTTTCATTTAAAAGACCCTCCTAGGATTGTATCTGTTAATATTTATTCATATAAAAGATTTTCGGAATTATCGATATGTTTAAATAAATATAACGAAAAAATATATTTATTTAAATTTTTTACCAGTTTTTATACATTCTTTGCAGATTTGACCTTCTAAAACACATGTACTACATATTGTTCTTCCGCAAAGTCTGCATATATACGGGTAAATAACAGGCTTTCCACAAATCATGCACATCATAACTATTTTTAGGTGTAAACTTCACATCCGCTTGAAGTTACAATCAAGCTATGTTCAGCCTGAGACACTAAACCCCCCTCACTATCTATTAATACATTGTAAGGATAAATAACATTTGCTCTAATAAGAGTCCTCAAAGAAAAGTTAATTTTAAGGCCAGCATAATTTTTT
>LNGC01000107.1 GCA_001587715.1 Candidatus Methanofastidiosum methylothiophilum
TTTACCAAAAAATCCTGGGCCTTTGGAATCTTTAGGTTGAGGTCCTTTGGCAGTATGTATCTTTGCATCTTTAATACCGCAAGAAGGAGACTTTGATTTTAGAATAAATCCATCAATATCCGATAATTTATCTAAAAATGAATTAGAAAAATCTACCATATCTTTTGTAACGTCTTTTTCAGTACTTGGCTGAACTAATTTTAGATTGCTCTCAATTGAAACGACTCGTATTGGGTCTCTAGGTACGCCAAGACCTATTTCGTACTCAGGGCACACAGGAATAAATTCAACAAATGATTTCAATTGTTTTACAAAATCACTTGATATCATCTGCCCGTTATACCTGCATGTGTCAAACTCAATACATTTGCTAATAACAATTCTAGGTTTTAAAAAATCTTTCAAAATATCATACCCCTAATCTTTCAGCAATTTTAATCATTTCGATTATATCTTTTTCAGATGCAAATCCTATCCCCCTAAATCGTATTATGCCTTCCTTATCTAAAAGAAAAACGTATCCATTATTTATATTATCAATTAAGAGATAGGAAGTGTACTCTTTATAGTTGCCATAGTGTGTCAAGACATTCTTATGTTTTTCTGTTGGGATCCCTGCCCTCATCCCTCCGTCTATTGAACCACGGAATAACTTCCAGACCCCGTCCAACATCGGTATTTCGTAATAAATATAAGTGACTTTATTGGAAAATCTATCCTCGAATGGAATAGACCAAGAGTCGATCATCTCTTGGGCCTCGCGAACAAATGCGATTGCAATTAAAGTTACTTTGCCCATTGCCATATCGGGAAGCCTTACTTCTGTTTTAGCCAGAGAATAGGCAGTAATTTTTGGGAACATTTTTCCGATTATTTCTTGAGTTTCCATGGCTAATTATAGGCAATATAATCATTTATCTTTTTCGCATAGGCATCAGGGTCAAATTTTCTCTTTAATCCTTTATCATTCATATAACGGATATTTCCAAAGATTTTTCTCTCCGCCCAAGGTCTATCGTGCTTTCCAAAACACCAGGCAATCCCTGTATATCCATTTGCATCACGGCCATCTAACTGATAAGCATCTTTAGGAGATTTCGACCATTCAATGACCTTTTTCCCCCAATACATCCTCATATACCCGTGCATTTTACCAGTATGCATCATTTCATTTTGAGCTGCATTCCAGTATAGATCATGGGTATTCGCATTTTCATAATCCTTAAGAGAATAGATATATTCGCGAGCGTCTTTTTCATGTAATTCTAAAGTTCTTTTGCACCAATTTGGCAATCCTTCAAATGAATCATAAGTATTATTATAATAGACATAGTTCATAGAAAGCTCTCTTCGAACAATTAATTCTTCTAGATATGACTCTTTTCCGGGACTTTCAGTCTGCTCAATCTTCAATGCAATAAAAAGAGGCGATATCTGCCCAAAGTGGAGATATGGACTCATCTGAGATAAGTAATCAAGATTTGGATTATTTCTTAAATCATCGTATCTATCAAGTTTAGTTTTTATAAACAAATCAAGATGGCTCTTCGCCTCTGATGTTCCCCCAAATAAATCAGGTGCTGTGCTTACACTTTTATCGATTTCTAGAGATTTAATTAATACATTAATATCTTCTAGGTCCAAAGAATCAAAGCCCAGTGAGGATGCACTTTTAATTGGTTTAATCGGATCTATAGGAACAATATATTGACTTAGTAATCTATTTATTTTTGGCCTAATAGTTGCTGCTGCATATTCTTCTTTTTTTGAAACTTCTTCTATCGGCACAACTGTATTTGTTTCAATCTCAATGAGGGGACAATCGATATTCAAAGAAACATATTTTCTCCAAGAACGCTCAATTCTTTGATAACTCTTATCTACAACTACGAGTGACGCTTCGTTTGAAATTTCAGTTGCTCCAATCTCTGGAGAAGTATTCTTGATAACAAAAGTAATTCCCCTTTCCATAAGGGATTTTTCAACTTCGTACAATCCTTCAAGCATAAAAGATAAATTTCTTAAATTTGCATTAGGATATTTATCAGTTAACCCAAAAAATACCACAATTGGTTTCTTTAAATAATTTGCTTTAATAATTGAATATTCTAAAGCATGATTATATTCTGTTCTTTGAGATGATTGCATCCAATATAAAACATATTCTCCGTTTTTTTCTTTTTTGTTATTTAAGAATTTTATTCGCTCATTTTGAATCAATTCTGCACCTTGAAATAAATTTGATTTTTAAGTATAGATAATTTTCGGTTAAAAAAGATAAAATAAAAAAATTAATTCTTTTTATCTATTCCCATCATGACTCCAGCATATAAGGAGAATCCTATAATACCAGTTATGAAAGATGCTATTGCAGTTCCAACGAAGGGTATGTTTGATAGGATGCCCACTAGAGCTATGTTCAATACCAAGACTAAGAGCCATGCTAATATATAATCTCCAGTAAAAATGTACCTAGTTATTTCTTTGAAGTTAAAAGCCTCGGAGAATGTATCTGTTTTGATGTATCTAAGAACTCCAACGGGAGCTATATATGTTGCTATCAATATTAGTATGGCAAAAAGAATCACCAAGGGTAAAGCGGCTAATAGGTATGGAACAAACATTGGAAAGAACTCTTCGGGATTCATCGTTTGAACTCTTTGAGGATCCATTAATACAAGTTGCCCAAACAATGGACCAAGTGCAACAGCAAAAGCAATAATTCCAACAATCAAAGCTGGGATACCATAAATCAAAGAAATAATAAAGGCTAAAAGACCTTTAACAAAAAATCCACCAAAATCTTCCCATTCTTCCATCTTGTCAGTCTGCTCCCCTTTTTTGATATCTGAACTCTCAAGGGTATACCCATATGAAATTAAGTTCACAATTGGGATTATATTTACAACTATCCCAATGATGAGTTTTCTGATGTCAGAGAAGGGTTTTCTAAATGATAAGTTATAGTCTACCATCAGATGAAAAATAAAAAAATCATTTATATGTTTTTTGAATCACATATATAGTAAGTTTAATATGATTTAATCAATAATAAATAATATGAAAAGTAAAGCCATGATGCTCTTTGGGATTTTCGCAATTTTATTTTTATCGTCTCTGGGCGGCGTAATTTCTGAAGAAAGTAATAGCATATACATAAAGATTTACGAAGATGGGAGTGCATTGTGGAATCTTGAAACAAAATTTGAACTAAAAACTCAAACAGATATTGATTTTTTCAATGGTTATATGGCTGCTTTAGAAGAAGATAAAGAATTCATTATTCAACAAAAGAAAGATTCACTTCAAGAGATAATAAATGATGTAGCATATTCTTCGGGGAGGGAAATGACTGTTGAGAATATTTCTCTAAACTATCAAAGTATTGACTCTATTAATAAAAAATTTGGATTAGTTAATATAAAATTCGTATGGAAAGGATTTGGCTTAAAAGATAAAGATATGATAAAAATAGGCGATGCTTTTAGTAAAGGCAGTATCATCGAAGAGGGAGAAGTTCTCTTAATTGAATGCCCGAAAGGTATTCTATAAATAGTGTTTATCCTGAGCCAAACGAAAAAAGAGAGAATTCATTGTTATGGTACGGGCCTAAACTCTTATTGGAGAATGAACCCAGAGTTATTTTGGAAAAGAAATCATTAATTAATTCAATGAGTATCTTGCTATTTGGGATTATCAGTATTTTGGTAATTATTATAATTCTGATATTATATTTTGTCTTAAGCAAGAAAAATAAAAATACGCCCATATTCTTGTCTGACCATGAAAAAGTCACCAATATTCTAAGAGCTTCTGGAGGTAAATGCTTCCAGAATGATATTGTTTCGCAATCCGGTATGTCTAAATCCAAAATCAGTCAAATTATTTCTGAAATGGAGAAAAATGAATTTATAGCTAAGCAGAAATACGGAAAAAATAATCTAATAATCCTAAAGTAGAAATCTATTATTGGTTTATTATTTCTAAACGATTAAATTCTAACGAATATCACAATCTAAGTAATTTAATTAGAAAAGACAACTACAATAACTTTAAAAAAAGAGATTTTACATATTTTCTATGAGAAAGAGAGCATTACTATTATCCGCGTCTATTCTGTTTCTGGTACTATGTGGAGCAGTTTCTTCTTCTAAAGTTCTTTGGGATAATGACACCGAAAAAACAGCATATTCGGTAAATATAAGCAAAGATGGATCATTTGTTGCAGTGGGCTCTCTTGATAATAACTTCTATCTCTTTTCTAAAGAAGGAGATCTATTATGGAAATTTCTGGCCAAGGATAGGGCCCTTTCTGTAGATATAACTCCCGATGGATCTTATATCTTAGGTGGATCAAGAGATAAAAATATCTATTTCTTTTCAACCGATGGAGAACTACTATGGACTTTTTCTACGGAAAATACTGTGGAATCCGTTGCAGTTTCATTGGACGGATCAAAAATAATTGCAGGATCGGATGATGGAAAGGCATATTTTTTATCAAGAAATGGGGATCTTTTCTGGAAACTCGAAACTAACGCTCCAGTTACGACAGTCGAGATAACTCCGAATGGGGAATATATTGTAGTTGGATCAAATGACCAAAATATTTACTTAGTATCCAAAAGTGGAGAAATTCTCTGGAAAATAAAGACAGCAGGTGAAGTCAATTCTGTAGATATAAGTTTTGATGGTGAATATATTACGGCTGGAACCAAAAACGGTTGGATATATATTATCTCAAAAACTGGTGAAATATTGTGCAAATCAAAAAGAAATGAAGGAGTAATAAATGTCAAGACCAATTCGAACGGAGAAAAAATAGTTGCAAGTTCCAGAGAAGGTGGAGTGTATCTACTCTCAAATAATGGGCAACAGCTATGGAAGTCTCTTGAAGATAAAGGAATTTATTCAGTTTCAATTAATCCAGATGGCACTATAATTGCCGCAGGATCAATGGACAAGATCTATTTGCTTTCTGATAAGGGTAAAGAGATATGGAGCTACCAAACTTTTGATGATAAAAATTACATGTATTCGATTAATTCGTTGGCAATATCACTTGACAGTTCAACTTTAGTTTCTACCTCTAGGGAAAAAATATTTCTATTCAACATAGGGCAGAAAAAAGAATTTGACTTAGATATGTATATTCTAGATGAAGCAGAGACTCAAGAAGAGAAGGCATATACTCAAGAAATAGCAGAAGAAGATACAAAAGATAATTCGATTAAAGATACCGAAGGTATAATAGATATAATACTCCGATTGTTAGGAATCAAGAAGTAATTGTAATTAATATATACGTGTTTATCGCTATTTTTTTACATATTCTTATATATATGAAAATTTAATTATATTTGGAGTTAATATAAAATAATAAAGAAGGAGGGATAACATGAAAAAGATTGGAATATTTCTAGCATTGCTATTCTTTTTAGCAACTGTAGGCATGGCAAGTGCAACTACAAAAGATGTCATCGTAAGAGAATTATGTAGAAGTGGTGAAACAATAGCATATGGTATTTACGATGCAAAGAATAATACCAGGATAACTACAATTGATGCGAGAGGATATCTCGATCTTACAGAACAAATCAAGAAGTACGAACAACAAAACGGAGTAAAGCTCTTTTGGAACTACTATACAAACAAAAAAACAGAACCGGGCTCTGGTGTTTTTGATTGGGACTGCTAAATAACTCAGTAATTGTAGACAGAATCGTACAATTCACAATAACTATAATATTGAACACCATAAAAAGAGAATAGATGGATGTAAGAGAACCTAATTAAAATAGGCAGGATTAAATCTTTATTCTTGAATTTTTTAATTATTTAATTTATAAGAAAAAGAACAGCATTGGTTTCAATCAAATAGTGCGGGAGCTGGGATTTGAACCCAGGAAGACCTACATCACAGGGTCCTAAGCCCTGCACCTTTGACCAGGC
>LNGC01000108.1 GCA_001587715.1 Candidatus Methanofastidiosum methylothiophilum
GAATATTCTTGAGTAATGTATGAACTCTGAAAGTCTATCAAGAGAGAGTGCAGATGCAACATTCCTCTTTGGATCCACAGGGTCTATTACTATAAGAGGGTCTTTAAAATCACTTTTTTTTTCTTTCTTTTTTATGTCGATGTATTCCCCGTACTTCCACTCAGATGCACTCTTCAAGACATTATCAAAGCTCTTGTAATGAATTATCAAAAGTTCACAGAGATACCCTGCAAAGCCCTGAATCTTCTGCTCCGAAGAATATACACCAACTCCTTTCATGAACTGTTTTAGGAGACGGACATCATTTCTAAGCTCACCAATGTTCTCCTTGACAAATCTTGTGTGGTGCGGGGTTCTGTCAACTGCGGTAATTATATCAAGAGAGTCATAGCACGGCACAACGTCAATCTTATACTCTTTAAATCTGTTAATAGTGTAAGGGTGATTGGCATAGGCAGTTTCAGATGTGAACCCGTCTAGTTCAATCTTTCCAAGGGCCAAACCCATCTTCTTTAGCTCTTCTAAAGGTGTTGAAATGTCGAAAACAATGAAGATGTCTAAGTCTCTGTCTCTTGAGATCCAGGTGTCCTTTGCAATTGAGCCTACGACCTCAACTTTTGCTTTTAGCTCTGTCTTTGATATCTTTTCTGTGAGGTGTCTAACTATGGTGTTTGTCAGTGAAGTGATTTCCTTCCTTTCTTTTTCACTCGGAACTATGTCTTTTAGAACATCGGCCTTTATCTTAGAAAACATCATACACTCTTTAGCTTAAATTCTTTTAAAGTTTCGTATATGGGGCCTTGAGGCGTGAGCGTACTTTTCTTGAAGTTTATCTTTGTTATCCTATCAGTTCCAAAGTCGTAATCCTTGTACTCATCAAGCACGTTTAGAAGGGGTTTTTTGTTCAGTGAGCTTTTCACCCTTGAAACTGTTAGGTGAGGGACAAACTTTCTGTCCTCCTTAAATCCCATTGAGCATAAGGTGTCATCAATTTCTTTTTGTATGTATATTATCTCTGGTGCATTCATTCCTATCCAGATGACGCGGAGGTCGGAGATGCTTGGGAAAAAACCTGTTCCCTTTAAATTGACTTCAAAGGATGAGTACTCAGATAGAGATGAGTCAAGTGATTCGACTATTCTCTTGTATGAAGACTCACTAATCTCCCCTAAGAATTTTAACGTCAGGTGGAGATTTTCCCTCTCGACAACTTTCATTGGGCATGCTGTGTTTTTTAAATTTGTTTGAAAATTCTTAATTTTGTCTAAAACATCTTTTGAGGTAATATCCATTGAGATGAAACTTCTCATTTCTTCTTCTCCACAGGCATCTTCTCCCATGGGAATATTATCCATTGATCAGTGTTAAAAACGGCGTAATCAGGCTTTACAATTGATATGGGTTTTGAAGCAACAACAGCAACTTTAAGCTCCTTTGGAGAGAGCCCTTCTATATAATCCTTCACAGCTACAAGTGTTCCACCTGTATCTGCGACATCATCTACAAGGAGAATCTTTTTTCCAAGGACATCCTCTTTTTTCAAAGGCAAAGTTATCCTTGGCTTGTCCTCTCTAACACCTATGTCCTTGTAGTATTTTGCTTCCATTAATAAAAGACGTTTATTATCAAAGATATGGGAAATCCTAACTGCAGGTATCAGACCACCTCTTGAAATACCAACAATAACGTCAAAGTCATAATCTCTTCTAATAATGTCACACATTGTCCATATAGCTTCGTCTACCTTGCTCCACTCAAGATAAAGAATCTCCATAAAATCGCCTTACTTTAAGAATAAACTCAAGAACTTTCCGCCTGGGTATGTTATAGAATAGATGTCCTCTTCCTTTTTTATCAGGTTCGTGTTGACAAGAACTCTTAAATTTCTCTTTACTTCTGCTTCATCTATTTCAAGAAACTCTGTAATTTTTTCAAGTTTTTTTTCTTTGTCTAAAAACTCTAAAATTTTAAGCTTCAGTCTCGTCATGCCCTCATCCGGAAATTTATAGATTCGCATTAAGGACAAAATTTTTGACATCTCAATACCTTTGGGCGTCAAGAAATATTCTGTGGAATAGCCAAGGTCATTTTCTTTGATCATCTGGGACATTAATCTTTTCGATAAAAGTGCATTTATCGCAGAGTTAAGTGTCTTTGAATCACCAACCCCTTCCTTCTCCAAGTCATCATATGTTCTAAAAGAAAGTTTCAGAGACTTAATTATCTGCATCTCTGTTCTTGTTAGAACGCTATTTTCATCCCTTGTTTCCACTCTATTATTAAAGCACCCGAAACTTATAAAACTTACTAAGAAAATAAAAATTAATAGGAATCTTCTAATTCTTCGCCCTCAATCCTTAGCTCCTCAGCTTCTTCTTCAACTGCTTCTGGTGGGATCTTTCCCATCTTAATTACAAAGTCAGAAGTGTTTTGAAGCGCTATAGAAAATCCGGGCTCTGCCCCTATGACTATTGTTTCCTTTCCATGCTCCTTTGCCTTTGCAAGTATAGGTACAAAGTCTGCATCCCTTGTGGCAATTGCAATGGTGTTGATATTCTCATTGTAAATTATCTCCATGGCTTCAACACCCATCCTGACATCAATATCACCCGTGACAACAATAGCATCAAAGCCTTGGTTTGCAATAGCCTCAATAAGACCATGAGGTGCAAATTGATTCAAAAGAACTTTTCCGATTCTTATGTCTCCCATGTCCTCTAGGATCTTTTTTATATCCTCTAGATTAATGTCAAACTCTTTTCTCAAGATATTGGGTCCGTCAATTAGAAGACCAATCATCCGGTCGGCCTTTCTTTTTTTTCGGGATATTGATCCCATATAACGGCTAAAACCTCTCCCCACACTTGTAATTGACCTAAATCTTTCTACCATTATAACACCTACAGTTGGAACAAATATTTACTGATATAACAAACTAATTAACGTGTCATGAGTTTTTAAACTTATCCAATTATCTTCCAAATCTCCTGTTTCTTCGCTGAAAATCCCTTATAACCCTTAAAAAATCGATTTTTCTTATGAGGGGGAAGTAAACATTAAGAAAAAATAGTTCAGAATAGGCTGACTGAAACAGAAGGAAGTTGCTTAGTCTTACCTCCCCTCCAGTTCTTATTATTATATCTGGGTCTGGAAGGCCTTTTGTGAAGAGATTTTCGCTAAGTAGCTTTGCATCTATCTCTTCTGGGTCAATAGTGCCCCCGTTACAGCTATCAAGAATACCTTTTATGGCCTCTATTATCTCCATTCTGCCGCCATAAGCGACACAGATATTTAGAGTCATATTGTCAAAATTTTCCGTTGCAGATTCCCCTTCTTCTATAGCTTGCTTCACATTTTCAGGGAGCATAGCAATATTTCCTATTGCCTTAACTCTAACTTTATTATCAATTATCTTTTTATTGTTCGCTGCTTCCTTGAACTTCTGTTCAAGCATAGCCATAATGTAATTGACCTCTTCGCTATCTCTCTTGAAGTTTTCAGTTGAAAAAGCGTATAAAGTTACTATCTTTATTCCAATCTCATTGGCCCACTCTAAGAGTTCCTCGGCCTTTTTCATGCCCATTTCATGGCCAAGGTATGTCGGAAGGCCTTTTGAAGCGGCATACCTTCTGTTGCCATCCATTATCAACCCTACATGATTTGGAACCCTTTCTTCTTTTATCTCGCCTATTAACTTTTTTTCATACACCCTGTAGGCTGGCCCCAGAATAAAATTTGGAATATTTTTAATTAAAGATGATATGAACATAGTAATCTAATCATTTTCTGTATTTCTTTGATAACTCGATGTAGGACTCTGCATTTTTCTTTATCCTCTCAACTG
Source organism: Candidatus Methanofastidiosum methylothiophilum (assembly GCA_001587715.1). GTDB lineage: Archaea > Methanobacteriota_B > Thermococci > Methanofastidiosales > Methanofastidiosaceae > Methanofastidiosum. The sequence goes on from LNGC01000108.1 coordinate 3,845, forward strand.
CCTTTTCATCTGTTCTTTTAATAACCATTGCAGGGACTCCAACGGCAATAGAGTTGTCAGCAATCTCCATGTTTTCGTTCACAACAGCCCCAGCCCCGATTATGCAGTTGTTTCCAATCCTTGAGCCGCTCAAAACTGTCGCATTTATACCGATCAAAACATTATTTCCAACAACTGCCCCATGAACAACTGCGCAGTGACCCACGACAACATTGTTTCCAATAATTGTTGGTTTTCCAGAGTCGGTGTGTACTACAGCATTGTCCTGGACGTTACTGCCCTCACCGATCTCAATTTTTTCGATATCCCCTCTTAAAACTGCAAATGGCCATATGCTTGAGTTCTTACCTATTCTTACCTTGCCATTGATAAACGCCTTTTCATGAACAAAGGCTTCGGGATGGACCTCTAGCTCGTCATTTATCATGATTTGTATACGGAAATAATTTAATATAAACCTTTTGATATCTCATTAATGGAGATAGATGAGCTAAAAGAGAGGATAAAGAGGATAAGAGAGGATATTGGACAGGATATCTCTACCGGGCCACGGATAAAATGGATTAAGGATGATGAAGTCCTTATCATCTGTGGCTACCACCGTTCAGACAAATCGATGCTAATTGGCCCGGGAGGCTGGGTTGCCGGAAGGCTAAGCGAAGAGATTGGAAAACCCGTCACTGTCATTGAAAGTACAGAAGAGCTAGTTAGTGAGCTTAAACTTTTAGAATCTCTTAACACTATAGAGAAGTTGCTAAAAAAGGCCACAGGGCAAAACAAAGATATTCTTGAATTTTTTAGGGATTATATACAAAAGAAAAGAAAAACTATTGAAAAAGACATCACAGTTGTTGTATCCTATTCCGGTGGGTCAGACAGCACTTCAACTTTATATCTTTTGAAAGAGATGGGATTTAATGTAGTTGCTCTTACGTATTACCCCTCAGACATGATTGTTCCTAAAAGGACACGGTCTATCATTCAAAATGTTGTTAACACTCTTTCTACTCCGCATGAGTATATAGATGGGGATATATCAGAGATTGTAAAAGGAGCACTTGATGGGAGATATCATCCGTGCGGTAGGTGCCACAAGCATATGGAAGAGGTCATAATTGAAGCTACAAGGAAGCGTGGCATATCTGCTATCGCCTTCGGTGATCTCCTGCCAACAGGCGCTCAAACAATCTCGATAAAAAACGGGATGATAAGAATTAATCTTCCGTCCCTTTTAGCCTTGAAGAAAAAAGACATGAAGTACATCTCGGCAAGGATAGAAGGATACGAGTCGCCAGGGTTTGGATGTCCTTTATTAAAAGAAGTCCATAGGCTTCACCCATCAAAAAAGTTTTTCACCGCCCACAGAGTGCTAAGGGAAGTTAGGGCCGGGATACTGGAGTCAAACGAAGGGTTAATCTCACTTAGGAGCATATTTAGATTTGAGAGGGATTAACAGATGGACATTTCTAAAATTAGTGATTATTTTGAATCAGAAAATAGTAAGATTTTGACAAAAAAAGAAATCATTGAATCAAGGAGAAATTTCTTTCTTAGTATTAAGGACGAGTTCATAGTAACCGATGACGGTTCTCTCTCCCTTAAGTTTCAAGATACGATGCACTCATATATTGGGGCTCTAAAAGAAAGGCTTCATGCATACTCTATCCCTTCAAGGATAGCCGAAAGAAAAAAGCTTCTTGACATATGTAGCGGATTTGGATACAATGCACTTTATGCACTAAACCATAATCCAAAATTAAATATCGACATGGTTGAAAAGTTCTGGGAGATATCTGCTGTATCTCTCATAATCCCTCTCCCGGAAAGCTATTCATTCCTGCTTCCAGAAAAGGATAAAAGGTTCTGTAGAAAATAAATTACACGAGATGGGACTTCTAAAAAATCTTGCATATACCAATGATCCAAATATAACGCTTCATATAGGGGAGGCCGAAGAGGTTCTATCAGAAATGCAAGATACGTTCGATGTGATATTTTTTGACCCGTATAAATCCGAAGTATCTCCTGAACTTTTCACAATTGAATTTGTAAAACTCATGGTTGATAGATTAGAAGAAAAA
>LNGC01000109.1 GCA_001587715.1 Candidatus Methanofastidiosum methylothiophilum
AAAACTCGAGGAAGAAATGAACTCTCACTCGAAAGAATTAGAATTTGAAAAAGCTTTAGTTTTAAGAGATGAGATAGATGCAATAAGAAAATCGATGCAAGAGCAGAAAATCTTTCTTGATTCGCCAATAAACAAAGATGTCATAGGATACTATGACAAGAAAACAATATGTATCTGCGTAGTGATGATAAGGCGGGGAGTCCTGACTGGGACCAAAAATTATCCCATAGAGGAAACTTTATTCGATAAAGAAGATACAATAGCCTCTTTCCTAAAGCAACATTACAAAGAAGATTTTCTGCCAAACAAGATTATCTTGCCTTTTGACATCCCAGAAAGAGAAGAAATTCAAACATTTTTAGCTAATGGAAAATATGATTTAATAATAACACCGCCGTCATCCCCTCGTGAGAAGGAGGAAGTACTGCTCGCAACTAAAAACGCTGAACTTTTCTTATCTTCAGAAAAGAAATCACCTCTCGAAGGTCTTATGAATTCACTTGGACTTGAAACTCTACCAAGAAGAATTGAAGGATATGATATTTCAAATATAGGCCCGGAAATTAAAGTAGGTTCACAGGTGACTTTTATTGATGGGAAACCTTCTAAGGAAAATTATAGAATATACAAAATCAAGACAGTATTTGGGCAGGATGATATATCCTCGCTTAGGGAAGTCTTAAGCAGGCGATTTAAGAATAAAGAGTATTTGCCTGATTTGATATTAATTGACGGAGGTAAGGGTCATTTGAACACAGCTTTGTCTGTACTCTCATCTTTTGATCTTGAAATACCTACTGTTGCACTTGCAAAGCAAGAAGAAGATCTTTACCTAGAAGATGATTTTAATCCAGATATGGATACAGACTCTAAGAATCTCCTAATTAAGGTCAGGAATGAAGCCCACAGGTTTGCTATAAAGAATTTAAGAAATATGAAAAGGAAAGCAAGCGTCCATTCTCCTCTAGATGATATACCTGGACTTGGCCCAAAAAGGAAAGTCAAACTGCTTGACAGATTTGGTTCAATTGACAATCTAAAGAAGGCAAAACTTGAAGAAATTCAAGACATTGTAAACAATAGTTCTCTTTCAGAAACGATTTTTAATTTTGTTAAGACATTAAAATAATATTTTGGTAAACGAAAATTGATACCCAAAACAAAAACCATATATATTGCACGCTTCAAATATGGATATGGATTCTGGATTCTCCGAACTTTTAAAAAATGCAAAAGAAAAAATACTTGAATCCAGGGATTCCAAAATTAAGATTATTTCTCATATTGATGCTGATGGTATATCTTCAGTAGCAGTTTTATCCCTTGCACTTGACAGGCTAAGCATTAATCACGACGTCCACTTTACCTCCCTTGATGGAATTCCATCTTCTCAGTTAGGAGACCTAACAATTTTTCTTGACATGGGAAGCGGCCAGATAGATTATTTAATGGACGAGCATGAAAACAATGATATAATTATTCTAGACCACCACCAAGGAGAATACCCAAAGACACCTTTTATCGAAGTTAATCCAAACATATTTGGATACAGCGGATCTGAGGAAGTTAGTGGTTCAGGACTAGCCTATCTTTTGTCTTTAGAACTTGATAGAAAGAACAAGGATCTCTCATCAATTGCAATAATTGGTGCAGTTGGAGATATGCAGAGTTCATGGGGAGGATTAAAAGGATTAAATAGAGACATCCTCCTCGATAGCATCGAATCAGGTTTGGTCAAAGCCGAAGAAGATTTACTTCTGTATGGCCGTTCAACAAGGCCAATTTACAAATCACTTCAGTATTTTTCAGATCCCCCAATCCCAGGAGTTACTGGAAGCGATTCAAATGCAATGGAACTCCTCAATAGTTTAGGCATTCCATGCTATGAAGGCGACTGGAGAACTGTATCAGATATGACTTGTGATGAGAAGCGAAAACTTGCAACAGAAATCATACGAAAAACTATAATGTCGGTTCCCCAAGAATATGTTTCTTTTATACCACAAATGATTATGGGTGAATCTTATTCACTCGTACAAGAAGAGGAACGAAGCCCATTAAAAGATGCATCAGAGTTTGCAACATGCCTGAACGCATGTGGTAAGAATGGCAGACCTGAAGTAGGCTACTATGTCTGCAAGGGCAATAGGGGAGTCTACTATGACATATTATTAGGGCTACTTAGAAAGCACAGAAAAAATATTGCAAGGAGCATGAGCCTTGTTGAGAGCAGAGGCGTAGTCATGAAAGAAAAGTTTCAGTACTTTGACGGAAGTGGTATTAACGATACCATAGTAGGAACTGTTGCGAGTTTAGTTCTTGGAAATCGTGATACTGACCCCTTCTTACCAATAGTTGCATTTACAACCCTTCCAAATGACCCAAATGTTTATAAAATCTCTGCACGCTGCTCAAGATTGTTGGTGCTTAAAGGCTTAAATTTGGGGAAAGAGATAAAGAAAAGTGCAGAATTGGTAGGTGGTAAAGGAGGAGGTCACCCACCAGCCTGTGGAGCTTATGTCCCAATTGAAAGACTGACAGAATTTTTGCATATCTTTGAAGAAAATATAGCAACATCTATCTAGAGTGTTTTTATGAGTAGTATTAATATTTCTAAATATCTTGCCGTTTCAAAAGAAAGAATAATTTTGAATCCTTCTGATGAATTTTATATTAATTATCTAAAACCTTATTATATCGTTACAAAGGACGGGCAGTATCTTTTTGCCTCTACCCAGAAAGGAAGAAGACCAGATCAAGTTCATTATATGGTGCCAAAAGATTATAAGCTTGGGACTGGCCAAAAAGGATTTGATATTGACACAGGAAAAGCTATTTTTAGCATAGTTATGGATTACTTAAGAGAAAAACCTAAGCTTATTGTTGCAGACGGTATACAGGGAGAGAATGGGTACGAAGTGGGCATAAGGACAATTGTAAGTGTAGAAAATCCCCACAGCGCATATATCTCCTGGATGGGAAAGATGATGGTATTCCCTCCAAAAGATGAGGTAAAACCAAGTTGCTACAACTTCATAGTGCCTGAAAAGCTCCCAGAGGAATATGTTAATCGTATAAAGAAGGCGTGGCCAGATTACAATGATAATGAGCCACTTTCTCTTTATGATTTTACTGAGATGAAAAATGATATTAGATGTGTTTTAAATCTTGGAATTGATTATTTTGGTGGGGCCTTCAAAAAGCCCAATTTAACAATGGTGTGGAACAGGGGCGAATCAGATGGGATGATATCCTTCCATGCAGGTCTTTCTGAAAGTTCTGTGATAATTGGACTTAGCGGCACAGGAAAAACCACCCTGACCGTTGGGCCCAATCTTGAACAGGATGATGCTATTTTAGGAAAGATTATTTCTAAAGAGGGAAAAATAGTTGATGTAAAACTAGTTGGCCTTGAAGCTGCAAGCTTTGCAAAATCAGAAGGATTATCTGAGAAAAGTCCAGAGTACCCAGGTTTAATGAAATCAAAAGACAGAAAGCATATTGTTTTGGCAATGAACATTGATTGTGAAGGCGCCGAATACGTTAGGAGAAATATAAATGGCTACAATGTAGAAATCCCCGAGTCAACTGGGAATATAGGTTCATTGATTTGTAAGAGCTACGAAAAGAGCAAAACTACAAATGGCAGATTCATATTTCTTTTCAGTGATTTGAACTCTTCTTGGGGCAAAAAGGACAAATATCTCAGAAATTTCGTTTTGAGTTTTAAGAGATACGACATATTTAATCCCATAATTAAGGTAACTGACCCACTTATGGCAGTTGGATTTGATAGTGCTTGTGAGAGTATAATTACTTCTGCTGTCTCAGGTAAGATTCCTGGAACAAGAGTAAGGTCATATTCGGCAACTGATTTCATGGCAAGAGAGCAGGCAGAGCAAGCAATTCTAAAAAAGAAAGTTTTTTATGACATGGGCCTTGGACAAAATGGAAAGATAAACTTCTTGATTATCAATACTGGTTTTGTTGGAGAGTTTGATTTAGAAGGGAAGTCGATTGGTGGAGAAAAGATAACAGTTTCTGACTCAAAGACACTTCTTAAACTTTCTACACATGAACTTATTAAAAATTGGATAAAAGACCCTGTTTACGGTTATCTCGTTCCATCTCCTAAAGAGCTTAGCGATGTTCATGGTATGAAAAACTTTGGGGAAAGATTTAATCCACTCAATTATTACTCGCCCCATGACTATTTAGAGTTTGTAAAGATTGATATAAAAGAAAGAAAGGATTTCTTACACAATATATTTTCATCACAAATTAAATTTGCTAATCTAGAAGATGTAATAGGGGTCTGGGATGAGATTAGAATACCTTCTCCAAAAGAAATCAAAAATTTCTATGACACTTATTATTCATGAACACCGAAAAGCTTTAAAATAAGTTCATTTAACTTCATGTAGCCCGGCGTGGCCTAGTCTGGTTAGGGCAGTGGACTGTAGATCCACGGACCGCTGGTTCAAATCCGGCCGCCGGGACTTTTGGGTCTTTTATTGGGGTTAATTTTGGAATAAAGCGCATTTTGGCCTTGTTTTTCATTTGGATTTCTGAAATCGCTAGGTCGGTGGACAGTTGTCCTATTTTTACCTCAATATTTATTTCATGGAATGTATTAAAATGTTCTCATTGGTTTGCCTATATCCTTGCTTACTATGAAGTAAGCCTTACTGGGTTTGAAGTCAGATGTCATTTATTTGGCCTCCTTTTTAGGTTTTATAGTAGGATCTAATCTGAAATCTCCTAAAGGATCTTCTTTGGTGCGCCAGTACCAGTAAAAGAAATATATATCTGAAAACCTATCCACAGCCCCGCCAGCAAAAAACCCCATGGCTTTGGATGTGCATACCAGAAAAAGGTATAAAGTCCATTGAATATTATTCCAAAAAATGCATAAGTCGTTGCGTTGTCTTTACTGTCTTCTGGGGAGTTCCGAAATACAAAAAATATCTTTTCATAGCGATGAGCCCTCACTATATTGAATGTGAGTAAAAAACCAACTATTCCAAACACGGACATTAAAAAATAGGGGAATATAATCTCAGTTAATGTATAAGTCATCTAAACCAAATCATTTTTCCATATATTTAAGGATATTGAAAAATAGGGCTGTGGGACATAATTAACCTGCATTTAGATTCAAAAGATTGTGCCAGAGCGCAATGCAGGATACGGCACAATATATTCTGCCTGTGCGCTTCTGCCCTATTGTCCAGCCGAAGCGTCTCTTGTCTGCGGAAAACGCTGCTTCAGAGCTTTCTCTTCTGTAGTATTCTTGGAGGTAGCTTTCCGTATCGTTCAGAAACTCCTTCAGAGTGCTCTTCCATTTTTGAGACCCTTTGATTGTACAGTTAGCCTTAGGTATTATGTAAACCTTGGAACCTTGAAACTTGTCCACATAGGATGGATAACTGTAATATTTGTCAAGTCGAATGCTTTCTACTTTTATATCAAGAGATTCTAGCATTTCCATCGCCTTTTCAAATGCTTCTTTCTCGCTTTTCAAGCTTGCCCCGTATGCAATGTACATGAAAGTGTTTAGATCGAGAAGTGCAAACTTATAGACAAATTCTCGTCGAAACTGATTTTCCCCATATTTAATTTCTTTTGCCTTGTCATGTCTTTTCTGGACTACTGAAGAGTAGTGCTTGGATACTGCGAGGGAATAGCCAGTCCCATCTCCGGACGTGTCAGCATGTGTTATTCCCTTCTTTTTTAGCATCACAACATGAAGATTATGGATTGCAATAGCCACTTCTGGGTCGGAATACAGCCTTTCTATTGTTTTGTAGCTGACATCTATGTCATTTAGCATTGAGAAAACAACGAGCATATTAGCC
>LNGC01000110.1 GCA_001587715.1 Candidatus Methanofastidiosum methylothiophilum
ATTTTAGTATCATCAATAAGGGAATCAGAAATTGTAAAAATTGCCGATAATAAAATATCAAAAGATCCTCTAGAGATAAAAGATTTTTACGATAAATCTATCAACGATGGACACGAAGGAATTATGATAAAGGATTACTTATCACAATACCAGCCTGGTGCCAGAGGCAAGAAATGGCTAAAAATTAAGCGTACATTAGAAACATTAGACTTAGTGATAATTGGGGCGGAATGGGGAGAAGGACGAAGAAAAAAATGGCTTTCGTCTCTACTTCTTGGTATAAGGGATGAAGAAGGTAAATTTTTAACAATAGGGAAAGTAGCAACTGGGCTTTCAGATGAACTTTTTGTCGAGATAACGGAGCAGTTGACTCCCTTGATCTTGGAAGAAAAAGGCAAAACAGTAACTTTAGTTCCAAAAATCGTTGTCGAAGTTCTTTATGATGAAATGCAACATTCTCCTAAATATGAAAGTGGATTTGCATTAAGATTTCCAAGGGTATTAAGGATTAGAGACGACAAAGATGCCTATGATTCGGATACTATATCTAGAGCATATGAAATATATGAGTCTCAAGAGAAAACTTTTTAAGTAGATTGTAAACTTAAAAATTAATAAAGTTTACAATAGGTGTATCAATGAAAAAATCAAAAGACCTCTCTCTTGTTGCATTATTTGCAGCACTCACCGCAGTTGGCGGTTTTATTTCAATTCCTTTTTATCCAGTACCTTTGACCCTCCAAGTATTTTTTGTTTTACTCTCTGGTACAATTTTAGGTAAAAAATTAGGGGCGTTAAGTCAGATAATATACTTAGGGATAGGTGCGATAGGGGCGCCAGTTTTCCACAATTTCACTGGTGGGATAGGAATTTTGCTTGGCCCAACTGGAGGCTTTCTTATTGGATTTATACCGGGTGCGTATATGGCCGGTTTAGTATATGAAAGATTTAATAATGGAAAAATACGTTTTTCTGGACTTATACTATCTTTAGTTCCAATATATGTAATAGGAATACTATGGCTTTCATTAATCACGGGGATGTCATTAGAAAAAGCCATTTTGGTAGGTGGAATTCCTTTTATCCCTGGGGACTTTGTAAAATCTATTATTGTATTTCTAGTTGAAAAAAAAGTCAAGAATTATCTCAAATTTAATATTTGATTTATATTTTATCAGTTTATCTCATGATTTTTGGAGGAAAGGCCATATTACACAACTTTTATAAATACATTTATAAATTACTCCTTATAAATTATATTATACTGTTGGAGGTATTCTTTGTCCGAATCTAAATTAGGTAAGTATAAAATGACTGTTCAAAACGTTGTTACTTCTGCTAACTTATTTAATAGAATTGACCTCGTCAAAGCTGCAAGTTCCCTAGATAATATTGAATATGAACCAGAACAGTTTCCTGGTATGGTAATTAGGCTTGATGAACCAAAGACTGCCACTTTAGTTTTTGGAAGCGGAAAACTTGTTTGTACTGGGGCTAAATCTCCGGAAGAATCTAGAAGAGCCATATTCAAAATAATTGAAATTTTGAGAGATTATGGCACTCCAATGGACAAAGAACCAGATATTGTTGTACAAAATATTGTTGCATCTGGCGATCTTGAAATGAAGCTAAATCTTGATGATATCATCTTAACATTCCCAAATTGCGAATATGAGCCTGAACAGTTTCCAGGGCTAATATACAGATTAAAAGAACCAAAGGTAGTTCTTCTACTTTTTGGAAGTGGAAAAGTTGTTTGCACAGGTGCAAAATCTGAAGAAGATGTTATTAAAGCAATTGAGAGGGTTAAAAAATCTTTGATTGATGAAGGCTTAGCATAATTCAAACTCCACTATTATTTTATTTTATATCCACTATTTATAAAAAATATTTATTTTTGGCATAAACAATCCAAGTAAATATCAAAAAATATATAAAGGATTTTTTATTAACTAGAAGTAAGTTTTCAAACAGTGTTTTTATGGAAAAAGCAGAGATACTTCTAGAAATTAAAAAAGCAGAGGATACAGCAAAGAAAATCATAGCGGACGCTGAAGAAAATTACAAAAAACATTTAGTTGAATTGGACATAGAAATGGAAAAACTTCTTGAAAAAAAGAAGGGAGAAATAGATATTCTAATTGAAAAAGAACTTAGGACTGAGATAGATAGGATATCAATGGAAAAACAGAGGGCTATTTCTGAAGGTGTTAGAGAGATTGAGAAGGTAAGAGAACAAGCATTAGAAAAAAAAGAAGAAGCAATTAATTTTATTTTTGAGAAATTCATGAGGTACGTTGATGAGCTCCAACGAAAGAATGACTAAAATAACTTTAGTTGGAACTAAAGATACTATGAAGGAATCTATTGAGATCCTTCATTCATTAAAGATAATTCATATTCTAGATTTTAAAGAACAAGATGACACTTTTGAGATAGGGAAGTCTCTGGGCGAAGTTTCAAAATTTTCGGAGCTTTTACTTTCTATTAGATCTCTATTGAGCAAATTTGACATTAGGCCTGAAAAGATAAAATCAACTTATATTAAGAGAGAAATATCAAGAGAGCTTGAAAAAGAAGTATTTGAAACTGAAAACGTTCTGAAATCTTATAATGATAGACTACATAAAATAGGGTCTATATTAAAAGAGATAGATAACATAAAATCAATTGGTGACTTAAAAGACATAGGAATTAAAAAAAATTTAATTGACTCTTTAGATAGCGTCGTAGCCTCTAAGTCTGAACTTGAAGAACAAAGGGATAAGATTAAAGGACAGATGGAGTCTAAAATTAAAGAAAAATCGGCGTATCTATTGCAATATGAAGACTTTCTTTCAAGTGAAATAGAAAAAATGGAAGCCCCTTTGAGATTTACAACTACAAAAAATACTTTTATCGTTGAAGGCTGGATACCAGAAAAAAAATATCAAGAACTAGGGGATATTCTAAAGAAAAAATTTGGAGATAGAGTAACTCTTGATAAAATTAAATATAGTGATGATGAATCAGTACCGATTGAATTCAAGCATCCAACTCCTGTAAAGCCTTTTGAATTACTACTGGAATTATTTGAATATCCCAAGAGTCGAGAAATTGATCCAACATTTGCAATTTTCATTACTTTTCCCCTTTTCTATGGAATAATGCTTGGGGATATTGGTTATGGATTAGTTATATTTCTTGCTTCTTTACTTATGAAAACTAAATTTAAAACTGAGGGATGGAAAATGATACTTGGTATTTTGGAATATTCAAGTATCTATACGATAGTATTTGGATTCATTGACGGTGAGTTCTTTGGCTTTGACATATTCCTGCTCTTGGGAATTGAAGAACTATTCGGTTTGCGTATGCCAATTTTGAATAGAATTGTAGATTTTCTACCAATAATGATACTTTCTATCTCCATTGGAGTTATACATGTTCTCTTAGGGCTTATATTTGGATTTATCAATGTATACAGGTCACATAATTTGAAAGAAGCAATTCTAAAGAAAGGCGCATGGATTATTCTCATATTCTCTATAGTGGCTCTAGCAGCTAGTATGTATATATCCGATATATTGCTCTATTTTGGGGGGGGTCTTCTTTTAGTATCAATAGTTTTATTAGTGGCCGGAGAAGGATTTATAGGATTAATAGAAATATTTGGTATAATGAGTAATATCCTATCTTATGTAAGACTAATGGCAATAGGGCTATCTTCTGTTGGTATAGCAATTGTCATAAATAGTATTACTATGGATATAATTTTCCCAAAAGGTGGTATTTTCATACTTTTAGGATATTCAGTATTAATATTTGGGCATATAGGGAATATCTTACTGGGTATTCTAGCCAGTTTCTTACATGCTTTGAGATTACATTATGTTGAATTTTTCACAAAATTCTATGAAGGTGGAGGTATAAAGTATAAACCATTTGGTATATAATATATGTGAGGTGATATGATGGCAGAATTAGCAGTAATTGTAGTGGTATTGAGTGCAGCCGCTTCAGTCATATTAACTGGACTGGCTGCAGCATGGGCAGAGAAACATATAGGATCAGCAGCAATTGGAGCAATGACGGAAAAAGAGGAGCTTTTTAGTAAAGGTTTAGTCCTTACCGTAATACCAGAAACAATAGTTATTTTTGGGCTTACAGTATCCTTAGTTCTTCTTTTCGTTGTACTGCCTCAACTCCTGTAGGGGGGGTTAAATGGGGAAAAGTACAGTAGCAGATGAGGTAATTAAGGACGCTAAAAAATTAGCAAAGAATTATGAAGAGCAACTAGTCGAAAAAAAGAAGATTAAATTACAGGATATTGACTATGCCATAGATAAACTAAAGCTAAAGAAACAAGAATACCTTAAGGATAAAATATCTTTACTTGTAAAAACTGATACTTCTAGAACTAATCTTGAGATTAAAAGGAAAAGACTGAAAATGGAACAAGATGTACTTGGGGAGATATTTGAAAATGCAAGATCTAAACTAGATAATGTTGAACTAGAAAAAAGAAATATTATCCTTAAGAAATTAACCTCAGTTGCGGAACTTGAATATATATTTTCTAATAAAAAAGATGAAAAGTATGTCAGGAATCTAATTGGGGAAAAATATAAGGGAAATATCAATATTTTAGGTGGCATTTCAACTGGTGATTCAACAGGTAAAATCAAAGAAGACTTTACTTTTGAGTCTATCCTGGACTATGTTTTTGAAAATAATCTCAAAGAGATAAGGGATATTTTATTTGGTGATGTTGAATATGGGTTCAAATGTAGTATCCTCTGAATTTTGGCTCGGAGAAACTAATTACAGTTATCTTAATACTAGGGTTAGGGCCATGGAAAGTAAGTTATTCAAGAGCGATATTTATATCAAACTCTTGAATATGGAAGTTTCTCAGATAGCCAGATTTTTGGGCGAAGGAAACTATAAAGGGGAAATCGAATCTTTATCTAGGACTTACCGAGGCGTAGATTTAATAGAGCATTCAATCAACGAAAATTTAGGCAATACTTATCATAAGCTATTAAAAATGAGTGGGAAAAAAGCTTCTGCATACGCTTTTGCTATATTGACAAGGTGGGACATCCATAATATCATCTCTATTCTAAGAGGTAAATATTCTAAATCAACTGAATATGAAATAGAGAAAACTCTCATCCCTATTGGTGAGTTACCCTTCAGTTTTATTATCTCTCTTGTAAAAATTAATAGTTATGAAGATGTTATCAAAAAATTAAAAAAATTAGATAAATTTGATTTTTTGGTAGAAACGAAAGAGATAGCTGACACCGAATCTGAACTTTTTAAAATGTATTTCAAGAGTACTCTTGCCAATTTTAAGAAAGAAAAAAAATCTCTTTTTGTTGAGTTTCTGCGTACAGAGATTGATATCTTAAATATTAAAAATATTATGAGAATGAGGAGATATGGATTTGCCCTAAAAGAAGAACAAAAAAATATGGTAGAAGGGGGATTATTTTTTAGTATTGATGATCTAAGTTCACTCCTAAGGGCTTCGGATAATGATTTTTTAAAGAAAATGAAAAAAACTCCTTATGGAATTATTATAGAAAAGCACTGGCAAGAAAAGACTCTATTCTATCTAGAAGAATCACTAGAAAAATATCTAATGAAATGCGCAAAAGAACAATTTATAGGAGATCCTTTCACGATTATGCCTGTTCTTCACTACATTATTTCAAAAAAGATCGAAGTTGAAAATATCCGAAAAATATCTAGGGGTAAAGCATCTAATATTGAAAAAAAAATAATTGAGGATAGCTTGGTGATCTGATGGAATTTGGAGTAAT
>LNGC01000111.1 GCA_001587715.1 Candidatus Methanofastidiosum methylothiophilum
TTAAAAGTAATATCAAAAGAAAAAAATTTAGAAAGTAAAGATTTTACTTTCTCTATGTCTTCAGTTGCATGTGAAAAAGTCTCTATTTGTATCCATGCGATACCAAATGGATTCAACCTTACTTACCTCTGTTTCCTCGGGCTTTTAGTGAAGGTCTTAGCTTCTCAGCGCCTTTTCCTTTGTTTCTAAGTCCTCTTGATCTCTTTCCTGCTGAGGTCAAACCCCTGAATACTCTCCTCTTGTGTTGTCTTTCACATATCCAGTTAATTCTTGGGTCTGCAAATATCTCAGGTGCAAAAGGATCGACTAGAATGACTTCGTAAAATACACGCTGTCCGTCTTCTCCAACCCAGTATGAGTTTAATACTTCAAGATTTGGAAACTTTCTTTGAACACGCTCTTCTGCAATCCACTTTAGACTCTTTTTAGGTGAATATCTCAAGATACCTTTTGTTGCAGGTCTTCTACCACCTTTTATTGTGGGTCTCTTCCTTCCACCCCTTAAGACTCTAGTTCTTGCAACAATAAATCCTTTCTTTGCCTTGTATCCAAGCTTTCTGGCTCTGTCTATTCTTGTTGGTCTTTCAACCTTTATTGTTGTGGGTTCCTTTCTCCACTGGATTAGTCTTTCTGTCCAAAGTTCTCGTGTATAACCTTCTTTTGGCTTTTTCCAAGCCTCTTCCATATATTTGTAATATCCCAAATAAATCCCTCCTCATGGTTCGGCAAGCATTTCGCTTGAATCCACATTCCATAAGATAGACAAATGAGTTCTAAGGAGTTTTTAAAGGTTTCGTGGGAAATATCCCTAATTTTCCAGAAAATATATAAGTAATTTCAATATAACCTTATTAATGAAGGTCCTAGTTGGTTCTAAGAATCCTGTGAAGATAGATGCAACAAAGGAAGCATTTTCTTCTTATTTTAAAGACATTGAAGTAGAGGGGATAGAGGTAGGAAGTTCAGTTCCTGACCAGCCAATTGATGAAGAAACATTTGAAGGTGCAGAGCATCGTGCAAAAGTTCTAAGAAAATTAGATGAGAAGGCAAAGATTGGCGCATCTTTTTTTGTGGGAATTGAAGGTGGGGTCATTAATGTCTATTCAAAGTGGTTCGGCATTGGTGTAGTATGCGTAATGGACAACAAGGGAAATATAGGATTCGGAACATCTCCTACGTTTGAGCTATGGCCTGAAGCCATTGAGAAAGTTCTTGAAGGAGTTGAACTTGGAGACGTAATGGGCGAGGTCACAGGTGATCATGAAGTCAAAAGAAAAGGCGGAGCAGTAGGATTTTTAACAAACGGAGTTGTTCAAAGAAAGGATCTTTACATCTCTGCTCTTAAACTTGGACTAATACCTTTTCTTAAAGAGGATATGTATTTGAAGAAATTATAGTTCAAAATCCTCTACAAAGAATTATAAAGATATCTTTATTCTTCTTTTTGATGAAAAAGCAAAAACACATTGTTAGTTATGGATATAATTTAGAGGAAGTTAATAAATTAAAGAAATTCCTTGAAAATAAACTTGATATCACATTAAATATAATATCTGCTTCAGGAAAAGAGAATGTTAAGATCGCGGACATACTTGAAAACAGTGAAAACAAACTATTTGAAGTCAGAGAGGATAGGGTATTGATGTTTCTAGATTTTTTGGATGAGGAAATAAGGTATCTGCTCCATAACTTTTCAGATATAAATATACCTAAGCCTTTATTTTGCGTTCTAACTGAGCATAACATTAACTGGAGTTTTGATAAGTTAATTGAGGACTTAATAGAAGAAAGAAAATATTTTGAAGAGAAGAAAAAGAGCCAAAAGAAGGATTAATTGTGGAACTAATTGAAATGCCAAATATAGGAAAGGAAGTCAGCAAGAAACTCATTGCTGTCGGTATAGATACACCTGAAAAACTCATGGAGTTAGGAAGTAAAGAGGCATTCATGAGAATTAGAACTATCGATGATACTGCATGTTTTAGCATGCTTCAGGGATTGGAAGGTGCTATCCAAGGTGTTAGATGGCATCATCTATCTGGGTCTGTAAAGAAAGATTTGAAAGAGTTTTTTGATTCATTTAAATAGGTGTTCTAGATGGACCATGTCGTATACCTAGATGCTAAAGCTAAAGAGATTGACAATATTCTCTCTGGAAACAAAAAGATGATTATTCGTGGCGCAACAGGAAGAAAAATACCATATGGAAGAGTAAATTCTGGAGATATCTTGTATTTCATCAATAATAATTCGGAAGGATTCGTCAAAGCTTTAGCTAAAGTAAAGATTGTATTCAATTCAGAAAAAATGTCACCCGAAGAGTCAAAGAATCTAATTGAAAAAAATCAGGAAAAACTAAAATTGACTGACAAACAGCTTAACAGGTGGATTGGCAAAAGATATCTAGTACTTATTGAAATTGACGATGTAGTAGAGGTTATTCCATTTAAGATAGATAAGACTGATTATGGCAACATGGACGATTGGCTTATAGTTGAAGACATTAATAAAGTAAAATAATGATTATTAATTACTTTTCTTAATCTCAGAAATATAAGATTCTATTCTTTCTTTTATTTGATCTGATTTTTTAAGTATCTCTTTTTCAACAGCTTCATTTTTGTATAGTGGTTCTCTAGGAAATTCCAATTTAGTTTGAAGTAAGGATATATCTGTCATGCTTCCGTAGAATCTTCTTTTTGATATTTTTTCAAATTCTTTTATCTCTGAATTCAATGATTTTCCAAGTTTTGAGCCATAAAACTTCTGCCAGGAAAACTTTGTTATACCATTTGAACCTGCCATTAAAAGAGGCCCTGCAAGATTTATCCTATCTGACCAAATTCCAGTAATGATCTCTAGTTTTGGGAACATTAATCTTGTCTCTGAAACAACATCAATATAATATAAAGAAGCGGGGGGCACCGAACCTTCAAAAATAGTTCCTTTATGGGGATTTAAGGAATAAAAAGTTACCCTGTCTATCTTATAATTTTTAATTATTTCAAAAAGATTTACAAGGCCTTCTTTTTTTTCACCAATTCCCAATATTATTGTAATGCCCTTTTTGTATCCGAGCTCATCTGCTATATCTAAAAAGTCCATCATTTTGTTCCAGCTTTTTGAGGGACAAAGTTTTTGAAAGAGCTCTTCAGTAAAAGTTTCAATGGAAGCTGTTATTCCTTTTAGTTCTTCTCCAAAAAAAGATAGCTCTTCTTTTTCAAGTATTCCAGTATTTAGCCAAACTGGCTCTCCAGTGATACAGGCAACACCTTTAACTATGTCTGCTATTTTTTTTGTATCATAAACCCCATAACCTGAAGATAGGAACTCTACCTTCCAGTTTGCCATTTTTACAAGAAAAGCTTCTGCAAAAAGTGACTCGAGACTCCTTAATCCTTTTTTAGGGCCAGTTTTTATGGTCGACATATAGCAGAATTTACAATCTGCCAGATCACAATGGTAGGATAGAAAGATGGCCCTTTCAATATCTATAGAATCAAAATTTCTTTCCGTTAATTCAAATGCTTTAGTTAATCTATCTAGAAAATCCATTATATCCCTAAAATTTTTTAGAATTTTTCCATAAAAATTCAAAATTTGATATTGACCAATCCAAAAACCTGATATCACTTCCCTCTATGATATTGAGATAATCAAATTCGTTTTTATGATCTTCAAACCCTATCCAGGAAAAATTCCTATCACATATCTGCATAACACAATACATCTCTTTTCTTTCTAAAAATCTCACATCATACTTTTGGCCTTCTAAAAGATGGTCTTTTTCTTTTATTTTATCTATCTCTTCTAGGGGGTATATTATTCTAATGTCAATCTCATCTTGCTTGTCTGAAAATATGTCCTGTATGTCATTTGATATTCTGGATAAAACAGCAAGATGCTCATTTTTAGAACCTTTTACATTTTTTGATATGAATGGGAAAACATCAAGAGATGTGAGGTGGCTCAATTTATTTTTTTCCCAGGTCAAGAAGTCCCTAACAAAACAATTTGGAATCTTATCTATATTGTGTTTTTCTATAAACTCCGAATATTTCTCTACATTAGTTTCTAGATCTTGAAGGTTTTTAATCTGGGATTTGTATATTTGCCCCTGCTTTGACAAGTAAAACTGAGTTCCATCCTTTACTGCAAGTTTTTTTTCAACAAAAAGATTAAGCTGTGTTGAAACATCCTGCCACCGAATCTCCAATTTCTTTGCGATATCAAGGCTTTTTTGAGGAGTTGTAAGGGATAGTTCGTATAGTATGTCCATTCTTTTCTGGCTGTTTAGAATAAAATTCCAAAGTTCCATCAAAATCCCATCTTAATTTTATTGTGTTAATATAAAAATAGAAGATTCTACAATATTTAAAGATATTGTATATGCATATTTGTTATAATATTTATTTTCCCATATAATTAATTAACTCATTTAATAAAGTTTTATTATTATAGAAGTATTATAATTTTAATTAAAAATTCTTATCTTAAGCGAAATATTTATAAATATTAAGTTGTTATTCAATCTGTGATTTTAAATGTTCGGAATTACTGATCCATGGGTATGGTCGGCATATCTGTTGACCATTTTGTCCACTCTGCTATGTGTTGGGTGGTCGGTATTCAAATTGAAGGAGAATAAAGAGTGATATTATGGAAAATACAGCTATATCAATTATTGTAATATTCTGTTATCTTGCTGTTACCGGTTTTCTAGCCCACAAAGGATGGAAGGAAACAAAAAACAAGGAAGATTATATGTTGGCTGGAAGAAATGTCCACCCATACATTATTGCTATTTCTTACGGTGCTACTTTTATTAGTACATCGGCAATAGTGGGATTTGGTGGATCAGCTTCAATGTTCGGGATGGGCCTCCTCTGGCTTACATTCATGAATATTTTTGTCGGAATATTTTTAGCGTTTGTAGTTTGGGGTAACAGAGCAAGGCATGTTGGGCATAATTTAGGTGCATTGACATTCCCAGAGATAGTCGGTAAGAGATTCAATTCCAAGACCTTACAAGGTTCTTTTGGACTTCTCATAACGATATTCATGCCTTTATATGCGTCTGTCGTCATAATTGGGGCGGCTAGAATGATCGAGTCAACGTTTAATCTGAATTTTAATCTTGCCCTGATAGTAATGACCGGAATAGTTGCGGGATATGTTCTTTTTGGTGGGTTACTGGCTGTTTTATACACCGATGCACTACAGGGTACTATAATGGCAATTGGTATGATATTGCTTTTGGTAGGTACTTATGCTGCATTTGGTGGCATAACAACTGCTCACCAATCACTTGAAAATTTCCAGCTTACGGACTCGTATTCAATGCTTACTAACAAAGGGGCACCTCTTAGTATATTTGGCCATCAAGGATTTACTTCTTTTCCCACAATGAGCCTTGGAAATACTCCGGCTGATGCCAGTGGACTAAATGATACACAAGGTATATTTTGGTCAGTTCTCATGGGTCTGATATTCGGGGTCGGTGTAGGGGTACTTGCACAACCTCAGCTTGCTGTCCGTTGCATGACTGCAAAAAATAAACGTGACCTTACTAAAGCCGTGGGTATAGGAGGTGTATTCATCCTCTTGATGACGGGCGTTGCCTTCACAGTCGGGTCTCTTACTAACGCATATTTTGAAAAAGAGGGTGTTGAAGTAATAAAAGCAGAATACAAACCAGGGTTATCAAATCAACAGATCCGAGATTTATATTTCAAATACGATGAAAGTGGAAAACTTGTTGGAAGGCCTTCAGAGTATGTCTACTGGACTGATTCTGCCATA
>LNGC01000112.1 GCA_001587715.1 Candidatus Methanofastidiosum methylothiophilum
GTCTCCCTCCCAGAAGCTCTTCCACCGCCCCTGTGGTCATACAATCCATACTTCTTGAAGTAGGTATAATCGGCATGTCCCGGTCTAAATACACCCCTTATTTTTTCATATGAAGAAGAGTCAATATCTTTATTGTTAATAATAATTGAAATAGGGGTTCCAAGTGTTTTTCCTTCGAACACTCCGGATAAAATCTCACACCTGTCATCTTCTTTTCTCGATGTAGAAAGCTCATCGCCCTTCGGTTTTCTTAAATTCAACTCTTTATTAATTTCATCTTCACTAAGAATAATTCCCGGTGGGCATCCGTCTATAACGACCCCCAAAGCCTTACCGTGTGATTCACCCCAAGTTGTAATTCTAAAAAATCTCCCGTAAGTATTTCCCCCCATTACATCAATCTCCTTTTCTCAAGCTCTAATAAGATTTTATCGCACACTTCATATACACTTAAACTATCTGTATCTATAATTATATCTGCTATTTCTTCATAAACTGGCATCCTTTCCGCCATTATTACATCTATTTCATTCTGTGAATCCTGATTTGTAAGAGAAGGTCTTGGGGCATCTCCTTCCATCCTGCTTCTCATTGTTTGAATATCTGCCTTTAGAAGAATAAAAAGAGAGTCCTTAAGTAATTCAACATTTTCTTTGTCCATAAGCGCTCCGCCCCCCAATGATATAACAGCATTATTTTCTTTTGATACATCCTTGATGACTTCTTTTTCTCTTGTTCTAAAATAATCCCAGCCCTTTTCGTTGATAATCTCCTGGATGCTTTTTGACTCTCTTTTTTTTATTATAGAATCGGTATCAAAAAATACTCTATCTGTAATATCAGATAATCTAAGGCCAACTGTAGTCTTACCAACACACCTTAATCCAAAGAGGGTTATATTCAATTAATGCCTCCGAATATTTTTGAAAAATCCTTCCAGAAACCTGGGTATGATTTTGAGACACAATCTGGGTCAAGGATTTTTATTCCTTCGATAAAAAGACCAGCAACTGCAAATGACATTGCCATACGATGGTCCTTATAAGTTTCAATTTCGGCTCCATTTAACTTATCAGGGGTTATTATCATGTAGTCACTCCCTTCTTCAATTTTGCATCCAATCTTTGAAAGCTCATTAGCAACTGCACTCAATCTATCTGTTTCTTTAAATCTCAATGTTTCAATATTATATATTTTTGTTGGTCCTTTTGCAAAAGCAGAAACAACAGCTAGTGTTGGGACAATGTCCGGAGATTTTTTCATGTCAATAGCTATCCCCTTAAGGTCTCCACCCTTTAATACCAATGAATTATCGGACCAAGAAACTTCACAACCCATCTTTTCAAGTATATCAACAAATACCTTATCGGCCTGCTTGGAGTTCTTATTTAGATTCTCAATTTTTACCTTACCGCCGCTGATAGCTGCAACGGCCATGAAGTAAGAACTATTTGAATAATCTCCTTCAACTATATACTCGCGGCCAATGTATTTCGAGGGTGAAATAAAAAATTCTGAAAAGTCTTTTCTTTGAACTCGAACCCCAAATTTCTCCATTACATCTAGGGTCATCTCGACATAAGGGCTTGATGGAACTTGACCAGTTACTTTGATCTTCATAGAAGGGCGTGAATATGGTGATGCCATGAGTAAAGCGCTTAGATACTGACTGCTCTCTCTTGGTTCAAGTACTGTTTCCCCCCCAATAGTTCCATTTGAAGTGATTCTAACAGGTGGACATCCCCTGTTTGAATCGATAACAATGCCAAGTTTCTTGAGAGAATCTTCAAGACCTTTGACTGGTCTCTTTTTTACTTCCTCATCCCCATCAATTGTAACAACTCCCTTTACAAGTGAAGATGTTGCCATAAGAAATCTAAGGGTTGTTCCAGAATTTCCAATATAAAGGGAAGCGGTGGGTTCTTTTAGATTGCCCCCACTTCCTTCTATAACAAAAATAAGCCCCTCGTTATTTGGCTCTTCTTTTATTTTTATTCCAAGTTGCTTTAAGCATGTGATAGTATAGTTAGTATCATCTGAGATAAGTGGATCGATAATCTTTGATCTTCCCTCTGCTAGTGCAGATACAAAGAGGGCCCTGTGTGTGTAACTTTTTGAAGGTGGGGCTTTTATTTTAACATCAATATCGGAATGGATGGATTTAATTACTTTAATTTTCATATGTGCCACTCCTAATCCCTAAAGCTTCTCTAGAGAATTCTTCCATCTTCTCGGGAGATGGCTTTATCCCAGTCCAGAGTTCAAATTGGGCCATGGCCTGACCAATATACATATCCAATCCATTTGCAATCTTTGCCCCTTGCTCCCTTGACTTCATCAATAACCTAGTCTCAATTGGGCTGTAAACAGCATCAAAAACTGTAATGCCCGATAAGTCTTTAGCAAAAAATGAATCTTCCATTGGACAATTATTTTCTTCTGGCTTCATTCCAATTTTTGTAGCGTTGACTAAAATATCAAATTCGGCATCATTTCTGTCTTCCCACAATACTGTTTCAACTCCCAGATTCTTTGAAAGTTCTATGGCCTTCTTTTTATCTCTATTTGCTATTATTACTTCGCCCTGCCTATTTTTTATACCAAATGCAATTGCTTTCCCTGCCCCCCCTGCACCAAGGATTAATACTTTTTTATTATTTATTGAAGTCAATTTTTCGATTGAGTAAACTGCCCCAATCCAATCTGTATTTGTTCCAAATAGTCCTTCATTACTTTTCTTTATTGTGTTAATCGCACCTATTTTTTGTGCCATAGGGTCTATTATATTTAGGTAAGGAATAATTTTTTCCTTGAAAGGCATCGTGGCACAAAGGCCTTTGAATTGGCCCTTAAATGAGTCCATGAACCTATCTAAGTCATCTACCAAAAAATTCAGATAAACTGCATTCATATTATAGTATGAAAATAATTTGTTATGAACATAATACCCTATACTTTCCTTAACAGGATTTCCAATAAGCCCATAAATATCAAAATTACTATTAATAGAATTAACTCTGTATACATCATTTAGAAATTCTATCGGTATCTGCCCCGGAGCTGTTTTCCCCACTCCTTTTAGTGGTGCATAAGAGGTGTAACTCCCCCAAGATGTACATAGTATCCTGCTTATCTCACCTTTTTCGCCCATGAGAAAAGAAATAACTTTTTTGCTTTGACGTGATCTGGGAGATAGAAGATCTTTTATTGTTAGATTGTCAGAAATATCTTTAGCATATGCAACTATTTTAATGATATCGTGATCTTGATTCTCCATCTGCAATAATATTTCTTTCAAGTTATGCGGTGTTTCTTCAAAGTTGTGGTAAGAAATAATTATATTAGTCTTTGAGTTATACTCTCTTTTTTTTGAGATTAGATTGTGTAAAGAATCAATTGAAGATGACTCTATATCGATAAATCCAAATCCGATCTTTAATGCTTCTACTAGAGGAGAAATCCTCTCAGATTCACTTCCTTCAAAAGAACCGCCTTCGTCTTTTTTTCTATTAGTTATTATAATTCTATTTTTGTCATATTTATTGCTGATTTCTAAAAGATTTAAATCGCTAATTAAATCTATTCTTATCTCGGCTAGCTCACCTTTTTCCAATGCTTTTTCTAAAAGGGTTGTTGCTTCTTTTTGTGATGAGGGCATAATTGAAGCAGTGATCAAGAAAATCCGGCCTCCGCTAAAGATTCTCTTACAATCCCATCGTCTACTTTGATCCCATAAACAGCTTTTCCTATCCCTTTTATCAAAGAATATTCAACCATCCCTTCTCTAGTTTTTTTGTCCATTATAGTTTTCTTTATTATTTCATCAGGGAACGCTTTGAAAGATATGTCAAGAAGTTTTGATTTTTTAAAAAGTTGGGATATCCTTTCCTTATCTTCTGATTTCAGGATTCCAATTTTTTCAGAAATCAATGTTTCAACTGCCATCCCGATGCCAACTGCCCTTCCATGAGGTATTTCGAAATCTGAAAGGATTTCGATAGAGTGACCAATTGTGTGCCCAAAATTTAAAATCTTTCTGATGCCAGATTCCTTCTCATCTTTTTGCACTACACTGGCCTTAATTTTCAAGGATGAGATAATCGCATTATCAATAAATTTTTTTTCAAGTTTAATTATCCTATCAATATTGGATTCTAGATATGTGAAAAATTTTTCATCTTTGATAATTGCAGCTTTGACTATTTCGGCAATACCATTTATTATTTCTTCATTTGGTAGAGTGTCAAGAAAATCTAAATCAATATAAACCTTATTTGGGGGATAAAAGGATCCTATAAGATTTTTTCCGGACGGGTGATCTATCCCCACTTTACCGCCTATGCTACTATCAACTTGAGATAGAAGCGTCGTTGGTATCTGTATGAAAGGAATTCCTCTCATGTATGTGGCAGCTATAAAACCTGCAAGATCTCCAGTGACCCCCCCACCTAAAGCAATAATCAAAGTATCCCTACTATATCCAAGTTCAAATAGTCTATCTTCAAGCTCCTCTTTTGTTTTCCTATTTTTTGATTCTTCGCCTGCTTTGAAAGATAGAATAAAAACTCGATCTTTTTTATCGAGTTTTTGAAGAATTTTATTCCCGTATATCCTTTCTACGTTTGAGTCAGTTATTACGGCAATTTTATGGCCTTTGTATTCTTGAAATATCTCTTCAAACGCATTTTGGAGTATATTCCTGCCAACAACTATCTCATAGTGGCTTCTCCCAGCGGATACCTTAATTATTTCAGTTTCTGGGTTGTTCATCCTATATTTCCCGTCCAAACATTCTAGATATATATTTTATTTCTCCCATCAATGCATGAAGATCAGCAGTGCTTATTGTCTGATCTGCATCACTTATAGCTTTTTCTGGATCAGTGTGTGCTTCAACAGTAACACCATCTGCACCGCAGGCTATTGCAGCAAGTGCCATAGGTTTTACAATATCTCTTCTCCCCGTACCGTGACTTGGATCAACGATTACAGGCAAATGACTTTCGGCCTTCAATACTGGAACTATGCTTAGATCCAATGTATTTCTTGTGAAATCTGAAAATGTCCTGATGCCTCTTTCACACAGCATAACCTTCTCATTTCCTCCTGCAAGGATATACTCTGCAGCTGAAAGAAATTCTTTTAATGTTGCCCACATTCCTCTCTTTAGAAGAACTGGCTTGTCACATTTTCCGAGCTCTTTTAGCAAAGCGTAGTTCTGCATATTTCTAGTCCCAACTTGTAGTATATCTGCATATTCGGCCACAAGATTTACATCCCTTGTATCCATTACTTCAGTGCATATTGGAAGTCCTGTTTCTTCTTTTGCTTCTAGTAAAAATTTCAGACCTTTTTCCCCAAGACCTTGAAAGTCTTTAGGTGCTGTACGTGGCTTGAATGCGCCCCCCCTCAGGATAGTGGCCCCTGAGCTTTTTACCTCTCTTGCGATATTAATAATCTGCTCCTCACTTTCTACAGTGCATGGCCCGGCCATTACGACAATCTTTTTACCACCTATTTCTGTACCGTCTACTTTAATTACAGTATTCTCTTTGTTAAAGGCTCTAGAGACTAATTTGTAAGGCTTTGATACCCTTACAACTTCCTCTATGTAAGGTGTTGCCCTTAATCTTTCAACATCACTTTCATCTATCGAAGACACATCTCCGATTACACCAATAATAGTTCTATTCTCTCCCTGTGATAGGTGAGTATTGAAACCAAGATCTTTTATCTTTCTAATGGTCTCTTGAACTTGGCTTTCT
>LNGC01000113.1 GCA_001587715.1 Candidatus Methanofastidiosum methylothiophilum
ATCGACTTTATATCCGTTTGTTATCTCGTCAATTATGCTCTTCTCATAATTAAAACCTGTTTGTGGGCATACCCATCCTTCCGATTGGGGACCTTCAGAGGCAAAGCCTTTGTTGACTGCAATAACATCATAAAAAACTGGAACAACAGCATACACTTTAATGTTTTTCTTATGGGATTCTTCAATCATTAAGGAAAGAACATCAAAATTGTAAAAAGTAGGCGCTATCCGACTATTGTAAAAAACTACACCTGGCGAAGGATTTGTTCCGGTACCTCTCTTAACATGTAAATAAATAGTATTGACTTTATTCTTGGAAGCTAGATCCACAAGCTTTGGTATATCCTCTTGAGTTGCTATTGAAAAGGAGGGTAATACTTCAATAGAATACCCTGTATCTTGGCTCAAAACAGGATCGAATCCTGAAAATGATGACAAAAGCAAAAATATTATTAATAGTGTCTTTACGATGTTATTCATAAAAGACCTCAATAACTTTATCTAATTGAAACATCCTTTCCAACAAAACTCTTTCTATCTTTTATGTCTCTTCTGGAGACAATCTTAATATATGGGTCGTCTACAGGTCCGAATAATTCTATAATCTTGCCGATTCTTTTATCACCCACGTAAGCTTCGGCTCCAATATCCCTAATTCTAACTTTTTTCGACCTTAGTATAAATAAGGGGCCAATTAAATATAGAACCCTCCCAACGGACTTCATAAAAGAAACTTTTATAACATTGTTTATAAATATTTGGAATAATATAGCGAGTGATACTATGAAAAAAGAAACCGTAGTTATTAGTAAAGGATATGATCCGCTAAAATATAATGGTGCAGTAAAACCACCTATATTTTTAACAAGCACTTACAAATTTAAAAGTGCTGAGGAAGGAGAATCGTTTATTAGAGTTGCTCTTGGTCTTGACAAAGGAGAATCTGGATTTGTTTATTCAAGATTTTCTAATCCAAACTTTGATATTGTCGAAGAGAGACTTTCTTTATTAGAAGGTGCTGAAGCGACGGCCATATTTAGTTCAGGAATGGCAGCAATTACTTCAACTTTACTTGCATTTGTAAAGAATGGCGATTATATATTTTATACTAATCCTGTATATGGCGGAACTGAATTTCTTTTTAAAGAATTTTTTGAGAAAATGGGTGTATCCACAATTCATGTCAGGGCAGGATCAGACACTCCTCGATTGATGGAAGACAAGATAAGTTCACTTAAGGCTAAACTTAAGGGAAAATCCGTTATACTTTATATTGAAACACCTGCAAATCCCAACAACGTAATGGTCGACATAGAAGCTATCGTTAAAATAAGGGACAAGTTACTAAAGGAAGGAATCAGTGTTAAAGTTATAGCTGATAATACATTTATGGGGCCAATATTCCAATCTCCACTAGAACAGAAGGTTGACATAGTTCTTTATTCTGCAACTAAATTTATTGGGGGGCATTCCGATGTCATCTCCGGAGCAGCACTTGGGTCAAAGGAAGATATCTCAAAAGTAAAAGGGATAAGAGGAATGATTGGAACAAACGGAAATCCATTTGATGCTTGGCTTATGACAAGATCACTGGAAACTATCCATATCAGAATGCAAAGACAGATGGAGAATGCTGTAAAAATAGCTGATTTTCTATCAAGGCATCCGAAAGTTGAAAGAGTAATTTATCCAGAACTATACGATAAGAAAAGTGAACAGTATAAAATCTATAAAAAGCAGTGTAAAGGCCCAGGTTCCTTGTTATCTTTCTACATTAAAGGCGGAAAGAAAGAGGCGTTTAGATTTTTAAACAATGTCAAATTGTGCAAACTAGCAGTAAGTCTTGGTGGAACAGAATCCTTAATTGAACATCCAAAAGCAATGACTCACTCAGAAGTTGACAAAGAAACACTAAAAGATGCAGAAATTACAGACAACATGATACGACTTTCTGTTGGAATAGAAAACTTCGAAGATATAATAAATGATCTAAAATCAGCACTTGATAAAATTTAATTAAAAAAATAAACTTTTTTTCTTTTTAAATATCATCTACAAATTCTATTTCCATTTTTGATTTACTTACATCTATGATCTTTTCTGATTTAAATCGGATTAAAAAGAAAGCTTCACATAACTTAATGTGTTCATTACCTATTGTTAATGATAATTTACCTTCAAATGGGTTAAATCTTTTTACAAGCAGAGGCGTGAATAATTCGGAAAGCACTTGAACGTGTAGCTCCCCTTCCTTAATCAAATTGTTTGCCTCATCTCTAAGCTCTAGTTCAAATTTGGCATAATTGCCTAAGGACTTTGTTGAATATATGTCTGAAAAGACATCGGGTTTATTTGATTTAAATTCAAAATGTTCAGGTTTCATAAAAATCTCCTTATAAAAATTTAAAATAAAAAATAAAATATTTTATTAATTTATTTCTTAAGAGCTTGGTCTACTAACTGTATAAGGTCAACGACTTCCATCTTGGAACCAAGGGCCTTTGCACCGTCACCAAGGTTTGTGACACAGAATGGACATGGAGTTACAATCTTTTGTACTCCTTCTACGCCTTCTGCTTCTTTTACTCTTGTCTTTGCAGTTTCAAGAGCTACGTCGGGGAATGAAGATTTTATACCTCCACCAGCACCGCAGCAGAATGAGTTGTCTCTGTTTCTGTACATTTCCTTAAACTGAATGCCTGGTATGGCTTTAAGTACATTTCTTGGTGTTTCGTATAGACCTGGCTTGTCAATCTGGACGAATGAGCCTTTCCATTGCTTCTTTCCTTCCATGTCCACTTCATAGTGGTTCATGTGTCTTCCCATGTGACATGGGTCGTGGTAAGTTACTGTGGCAGGCACATTGTTTAATTTTAGTTCGCCTTTCTTCATCTTTTCTTCGAGGTATTCAGATGTGTGCATGACCTTTGCTTTAAGCTTTAAGCCCCACCATTTTTCGTATTCCTTGGAAAGGACTTTGTAACATCCAGCACAGGCTGTAACGACTGTCTTGAATCCGTGGTCGTTTATGTAGTCAACATTGTGCTGAGCAAGTTTTTCTGGCTCTTCTCTAAGCCCTGCTCTTAACAATGGTGAACCACAGCAGTATTCGTTCTCTCCCATTACGCCCCAGTCTTCTCCAAGTTTTGATAAAACACTGGCTGTTGACTTGGCAATTTCAGTTCTTCTGTAGGATGCAGTACATCCTGCGAAGTAAACCATATTACCGTCTGTCTTAAGATCTTTTACATCTTTTAACCAGTTGAATCTTGAAGAGTGTGTTTCGCCGTATGGGTTGTGGTCTTTTATAACCTTCTCTTGGTATATTTTCTCTGCTTTTGTTGGTCCAATTCCTCTGTTAACTAGGTGGTGTCTCATTTCTTCAATGTAATCACAAATCCAAGGCTTGTAATCAAGGAGACACTGGCTCTGACATCCACCACAAACTGTACAAGAGAATATTACTTTTTGCATATCTTCTTGTATGGCTGGGTCTGTCAAATCGACTTTATTTTCTAAAATCGCATGCCCATGGAATGACTTTGATCTTGATCCATAGTAGGAGTCAAGCTTGAAGTATTCTCCCTGAGGACATATTGTTGCATTTGTGGGTGGTGGTCCGTAAGAGTATGCAGACTTACATGTTCCACACTTACTACATTTTCTAAAGAACTGTGAGTACCACTTTAGGTCTTTAAAGTTATTTGGCATTTGTATCACCTTACTCCCCATTTACCTGGGTTCATAATTCCGTTTGGATCTAGCATGTCTTTAATATCGCAAATAAGATCTATCCATCCTGGATCTGCTCTCTTGTTAATTTCTCTAGCGAAGTCTGTTGGTGGCTTGTATGGGATACCTCCAGCATCAATTAGAACCTTTGCGGCTTCTCTGACACACCAGGCGGCGTTTGCTTCTTCTTCAGGTCTGTCTCTTGGGAATGGAGTCATAATTCTTAACATACCATAGTGACATCCACGGTACATTGTAACTCTTGTTGATGGTGATAATGCAATCTTGGCCTTCTTTGTGTAAATTTCCTTCCATAAGTTGTAAACACCTACCCATCTGTTTGAAGGAGTAAATGTTCCAGGCCATGCTATTCCTCCACCACCCATCTTACAGTAGTTCTTTGTTGAACCTACAATCTGGGATGGCAGTTGAGTTCTTCCTTTCTTTGACTCTTCAGGAACGTCTGTTGCCTTTATGGTGTTACCCTGCTTACCTAGGTCTTTTATTACTTTATTGAAAACTTCGATTTTGTTTTCTAATTCCTTTTCTGTAAATGCCCATAATGTTGTGTATCCAGACCATTCTGGTGCACCTTTTGGCTTTTCAATGTATGGGTAAGGAATTGGTACTTGGCTAAGCCACCATGAGATTGCAGTAAGATCATCTGAGTATTCATATTTACTGAAAGTTCTCATGAATTTTTCCATGTCAGTTAAGTCATCTGCAGTAAAAGTTCCAATATGTACGTAATCAGGTACTGGGGGTATGAATAATCCTAGTTTTGTTACAACACCTGTTGTTCCAAGAGTTCCTGTGAAAAGACCATCAAATCTTGGAAGAGGCATGCAGCTTTGCCATGAGTCTCTTCTTATTGCAGGAGATCCACACATGAGGATTTCTCCAGTTGGTCTTACTACTTCCATACCGGTAATGTGGTTACTGTTGAGTCCGTATCTGCCGCTCATTCCACCAATTCCATGGTGTATTGCACAGGCCAATACTGATGCAGACGGTGGACCTACTGGCCATCCAAATCTGTATCCTCTCTTGAAAAGCTCTTGTGCAAACTGAGCCTGACTTACACCTGGCTCTATAACAGCAAATCTTACTTCTTCGTTGATTTCGAGAATTTGATCCATTCTCTTAAGATCCATCAAGATACCGCCTTGTTCTGGAACGCAGAGTCCACCAATGTTTGTACCGGCTGTAAATGGTACTACTGGTATTTTCTCAGCGTTTGCAAGCCTAAGAATTGACTGTACTTCTTCTGGCGTTTTTGGGAGAACAACGTAATTTGGCATCTGTGGCCTTTTGTATGTCATATCGTAGGAATAGGCCCAACAGTCAACAGGACTGTTAGAAACCCATTTTTCATCGCCCACGATTTGGCTTAATGTCTTATATATTCTTTCTTTTTTGTCCAAAAAGATTCCTCCTGGATTATTAGACAAGGTTTAAAATTAGGTTACCTTATCCGATTGTCATTTTAAAAGACCATTTATATATTTTTCGGTGTTATATGTTAGAGAGCTTAAAAGTTTATTAGAAATAAATTTGAATAATGAATAAATATTTAATCTATAAGAAATATTATTATATAATATTTTGAAAATTGTTCATTTTAAAATCTATCTTATTTTTAAAATAAATAAACATATAACAATCTAAAAAATAATATACCTTTATTCCGAAAGATTAAAAAGGGGATAGCTAGTTTATGAGATTTGAATTATATTAATCTGAGATGATAATATGTCCAAAGGCATTGCATTTGATATAGGCACAAGTGGATTTAGAGTTCAGCTTGTCGATTTAGAAACTAAGAAAGTTTTGAGAACTGCTATTACACTAAGACATCCATTACCAGGCGCAAACGTGATGGATCATCTTAACTTTGCGATTAAGGTCAGTGAAGATATAGCTCATAAATTAATGATTGACGCGTTTCAAAGAATTCTAAGTCAGATGAATA
>LNGC01000114.1 GCA_001587715.1 Candidatus Methanofastidiosum methylothiophilum
GTAGAAAATATAAAACTGGAAATGGTTTTGATATAATGGATTTGGTGTTTTAAAATATGAAATATAAAAAGAATTATGATGATTTTGATGAACGCGTTCGAGAGAGAAGCGTTAGAAAAAGCCGTCGTGGTAAGGTTGTAGATTCCGAAGGATTTGAAAACGATGATTTTGATATAGGATATAGAAAACAAAAACAAAAAGATTTAAAACGCTACAAAACGAAGCGCAGTAAGAAATAAATATATATACTTTGAAACACAATATATATGTTAGGAATCGATATGTTCTCTGACATATTTAATATTCTTGTGATTTTACAAGTTTCGGGATCTTTTCTTGGAATGTTGGGTTCTTATCTTAATAAAAATATACGAATGGAATATAAGATAAATGGATTTATATCGTGGCTTATATCTAACACCATACTTTTGATATGGTCTTTTGCGATTGGTGCGTATTGGATTTCGGCGATGTATATATTCTTCACGTATACAGCGATCGATGGTCTAAGAAGCCACACTACACTTATAAAAAATGATAAAGATGTTAAATTCGATCCTCCGGTGTAAATATGAAATTTTGTGTAAGTGGAAGTAGAACAATAAAAGATTATCATCTCATAAAGGCGATACTCGATGGCATAACACAGGCATATGACGTATCGTATATTTGCGCCGGAGGCGCTGTTGGTGTTGATAAACTTGTAGAACAATATGCGTTGGAAAATAATATTAAATTTGAAGAATTTCCAGCAGATTGGGATACTTATCATAGTGCTGCGGGAGTTATAAGAAATATGAAGATGGTTGACTGGACACATAAAACTGTTGCAATATGGGACGGAAAGTCTAAAGGTACAAAGAGCGCAATTGACTATGCAAATCGCGTTAAAAAATTGTTATTTGTGTATGAGGTGTGATAATGAGATTTGAAAGGTTGTTTTGTAATTGTTTTTGTGAAGAACGTTATTGCGATGGTGAAGGAATCGATGAAATTTATTATGAATGTTCGATTTGTAGCAAGACGTGTTATTACGATAAAAATATTACGGAAATGATTTCTGAAGGTGTCTACTGCCCAATATGGTTTATATCGAAATTATATGATCGAATATATTGTAGTGAATATGAATTTGAGGCAATACAAGAAATACTGAATTATGAAAATAAATCTTAAGCGTTATGCATTGTACCTTTTAAGATGGCAAGCCAGTACTCCGATACTTGCAGGAATTGGGATTTATCTTGCTGCATTCGGTCAGATTGTTGCAGCCATTGTTGCAAATCTTGTGGGAGGTTTGATATTTTTTTGGGTTGATAGATTTATATTCACGTCTCAATCGATTGCGGTGCAATGGGAAGTAAAAGAGATGGTAAATTGTGTAGATTGTGGAAAACGCGCACGCGGTTATAGACTTGTAAAGAGTGATAATTATGATAAAAGTAATGATTCAAAGCCAAAATTTAGATGTGAAGAATGCTCGAAGAAAAAATCGAAGGAACTTGAAGAAAATGGTATTAGAACGGAGTGATTGAAATGGTTTATATTGTTATATATGAGTGGGATGAATTGAATAATGATGATGGAAAAACTTTTTATAAACATTTAAAATTTCCATCATATTATATGTTTGAAAAATCTGAAAAAATTCGAAAGAATTGGTTAAAAACGGGTTATAATTTTACACCGGAAAAACTTTTCGAAGAATTTGTAAATCTTGGCGTGGCATTTGAAGACATCAATGTATCTGCGTGTGTTGATTTGTATGCAGAATGAAGAAGATTATATGTGTGATATCTGCAAACCATTTGGTTTGGAATATATGCGGAACAATGTATGTAAAGATTGTTTGTATCTCAATTATGATTGTAAAGGATGCCCAGATAATTGTAGAAAAGTAGAAGAAAAAATCAAAGAATTATACAAATAGATATCTATAAATACTTTCTTTTCTAATATATACTACATGGATGAAAATATGTTGTCTCCTTTGATGGACTTTCATAAGATGAAAATAGTTTCTAATGAAAATACATCTCTCGATTTAGAAAAGATAAATCTGTCAAGACCTCTTGAAGTGAACGAACTGGTGGTGGTATCACACTGCATTGCATACGAAAAGGGATTTTGGGAAGATGCGGACGATGCAGAAAAGGATGAAAAACGTTATAACAACATGCTTGGAAATAAGTTGATGCTTATTACAAGTGAAATTTCAGAATGTCAGGATGCGATTCGGAGTGGCGAACCATCTGATAAAGTTGTAGAGGAGCTTGCCGATGCGGTAATTCGTATATGCGATCTCGTTGGATATCTTGGGCTTGATTTAGAAACTGCACTTATAAAAAAGACGGAGAAAAATAAAACGCGCCCAAGAAAGCATGGTAAAAAATTTTAATTATATCTCTTTCCTTTATTTTGATTTTGTTTTTTATATGCTTTAATTTTGCTTACGGGAGGTGCTTCTCCGAATTTTTCTCGCGTCTTTTCTAAAGTCTTTCCGGCTTTTTTTCTTACACCATGTGTTGATATTATTTTTTAGCCTTCCTTACAGATGGTAATTTTTTTATTGTGGGTTCATCACTGGACATAATTTACAATTATATATTTTTATATATAAATCTTGTTAACTATAATAAAAATCGCAGTTAAAGAAACTTATTTCATCTTATCTTACAAATAGATAGATATGAAGTATATATTTGTATTAATATGTATGATGGTGTTCTTAGTTGCACCTGTAATGTCTGAAAGCGTCATAACAACTTCTGGCACTTCTGAACGTATGGTATCTCCAACATATGCGACTATTTCGTTTGAAGTTTCCACGGAAAATTATAAGGTTGTAATTGCGCAGTCTCAAAACAGAGAAATATCCGGAAAAGTAATCGATATGCTTTTAAAAAGTGGTATTTCGAAAGAAGATATAAAAACCATTGGTTACAATATATATCCGGTGTATGATAGTGGTACATATGGATATTCTGGAAAGGTTCGTTCTTATCGCGTTTCAAATACTTTCCAAGTTTGTGTAAGAGATTTGGATAGGACCGGTGAAATTATAGATTTGGTTGTCTCTGGGGGTGTGAATGGCGTATCGTCCATTAGTTTTGGAATTGATGATGATAATGTACGGAATATTAAGCGCGACATGTTAAAAGAAGCTGTATTAAATAGTAAATCGGATGCGGAAGTCATTGCGTCTGCGCTTGATATGGAAATAATCGGTGTGAAAGATGTATCTTTGAGCTATACAAACATTCCGAGATATTCGGACGCGCAGTATATCTTGAAAGAATCTGTTTCGTCGACTCCAATCGAATCTGGTCTTATGAAAATTTCAACGGGTGTGTCTATAACATACTTGTTGAATTAAAAAAATTATAAAATAAATCTTTTTATATTGAGAACATCTTTTGTAAGATATTTTTTTCCTTTGTTATAAGGTTGTTTTCTATAATATTCTTCGACTTCTCCGCTTTCTAAATCGATATATCCGGTTGCTTCTTCTCGTTGTATCATTTCTCCACGTTTCTTTTGGCGTTTCATGAAGTCATCTGTTTTCAATCGTCTATCTACGCTTTTTTCAGGTTCTTCCAAATCTATGTAGCTGAATTTTGTTCGTTTCTTTTTATATCCTTTACGCTCTCGTTCATATTCTTTGACACGTTTTTCCATTTCTTTTATATCAACCATGATAAATGATAACGTGTTATCGTATAAAAACATTTTTATAATGTTACGAACAAAGTGTATTTGGTGATTTTAAAATGCCAGGATTAGATGGAACGGGTCCATTCGGTCGCGGTCGTCTTAGTGGGAGAGGAATGGGCCGATGTATACCCGTTGAAAATGAAACGTCTGAAGACGTTGTAGAAGATGCAAGTCAAAACATTGGAAGATTTGTGCGCGGTATAAGGTGTAGAGGAAGATTTGGAAGGGGTTTAATTTAAATATCTATTCCAAATTGTGCAAGAGATGTTCGTGTAGGATCCATATCCGTCCACGTCCATCCTAGAGGTTCTATAATTCTCATAATTGGATCTCGAAGTGTTTTATTTAACATCGTTTCGTAGTCTATTATAAATTCTTTTGGAATCTGTTCAGAAAATTCAAATGCAACTACATCTGTTTTGGGATATTTTCTATCGGAAATGCTTCTTATGTAAACTCTTTTTGGTTTACTGCCTGCGGTAAAATTCGTTCCGAAATTCACATTTGAATATTCGGATGCCCTTACACGGATATCATGATTTTTATATTCTTCAAACTTCTTTGATATACCACTTGGTATTCCTATTTGTTCGAGTGGATACTCACCACGCCTGTATTTTCTTACAACTTCTTTTACATACATCTGTACGTTTGATTCTGGTTCTCCTTTAACAATCATGTTAATAACAGTTGTCAAGATTTCCTTTACAACTGGAGGTGTATCGCTTCTGCGTGTTTCGAATCCAACTATATCAATTTTATCAGCATCTACTCCTTCTTTCCATACAAGATGCCCTGCATATCGTTTTTTCTTTCCTGCTTGAAAGAACCTGTCGTATAACTTTTCGAATTTTGTCGAAAAATAATGTTTATCAACTTTGAGTACATCTTTTGCAAATGTATCGTATTTTTTATTTAGAACCGATTCTATAGTTTTAGAAGTTTGTATTATTTCTTCATTTGATTTAAATTTTTTACCGAAAGAAATTAAAACTGAGTCCGTGTCTCCGTATAGTATACTATAACCCATTTCTTCGACAACATTTTTTGTAAATTCAATGATAGCTCTACCAGTTGCGGTAACAGCACTACCTATATCTCTATCATATAACCTGAACTTTGGAAATCCAGATACACCATAATATGTATTCATGATTACTTTGATAACATTTTGTTGCATGTCAAGTACTTCGTAATCTCTAGAACCGTGTGGAAATGTGTTTCTCAAACGTTTCTTTTCATCTCTTTGTTTCAAAAGATCGCTGATAAGTTCTCTGGTTATTCCATCGGGTTCTTTTTTAAACCTAACACCATTCGGAGATATATTTTCACCATTTGGATCTTTTGTTTCCATAGATGCGTTTAATGTCATCATAGACATTGGATACAGCGATTTCAAATCAAAAACGACGACATTCTCAAAAACACCAGAACTTGGTTCAAAAACTGTTGCACCTTTAAACTCTTCTCCTTCTGCAGCATAATTTTTTGAAGGTAAAACATATTTGCCGTGTGCTTTTCTTAAAACATATGTATCGACAACGAGTGAAGATGCAAGTGTGCGTTCCATGTGGCAACCGACGTATTTTGCAATTTCTCTGTAGAATTCTATAATATTATTCTTTTTGTCAATACCTATACACAACTCAACATCTTTTACGTTATATTCTACAAGTTTATCGGGTTCGTTCCGCCATAAAGGGGCCACGCCACTTGGAACGTGTATTTTTCTCTCACCAAGTTCTTCGAATGCAACCGCATCCAATCTATAAGATTCTAATTGCTTTGCTTGCAACTTTCTATATGCGGCAAGTAAATCGAATACAACTCGTCCGCGAATCTTTTCTGGTGCTGTGGGACCACTCAGC
>LNGC01000115.1 GCA_001587715.1 Candidatus Methanofastidiosum methylothiophilum
ACCAACTACCGTACTCATTGTAAAAGATAGAGTACTTGCACATAATCCTGTAGGGGCAATTTATTCAAACTACTGGATTAAAAAGATAAAAAATTATGATTTAAAATGATTATTTAGGGGAACTGCATGATATTTTTTCACTAGAAAATCTTTCTAATTCCCCTTTAATAAATTTTTCAACAACTTCCTGAACTTTTTCTCTTTTGGTAAAGAATAGATCAAATCCTTTACAAGTGAGGACTTCCATAGCACGAGGGCCTAGATTAGAACAAATTACAATCCCAACGTTCTTTTTTATAAGTAGATCAACAGGGCTTTCAGAACCACCAAAATGGTCGCTAGTGTTGTCTATTATTTCTATGTTCCCAATTTTATTTTCAATTATTTCAATAACAGTGTAGGTAGGGGCCATTCCAAAATGATTAAAGACAGTATCTAAAAGTCCTCCTTTTGAATCAGTCGGTATCGCTATTTTCATATTATTACCGTTTGAGAGTATAACAATTAAGTATTACTAAGAGCTATTCATTATAATTACAACTATTGATATCTTTAATATTTGTTCCATTACATTTTGGGCATTTTATAATATCTTCTTCTGAAGAAATTTTAACTTCCCAGAAATGACCACAATTTAGGCATCTAAATTGAGTATTGCCCATTTCATAATCTCCACCGAAGATCTCTATGGCCTTAGAGTTGACAAGAGCATCAGAAACTTTATTCCTTGCTTCTTTTAGGATCCTATGAAAAGTGGGTTGTGAAACTCCCATTTTCTCACAAGCCTCGGTCTGTTCCAAACCAATTAAATCTTTAAGTCTAATAGCCTCAAGCTCTTCAAATGTAAGTCTTATAATATCAAGATTACCAAGGGGCACTCCTCTTGGTTTAAAATAACGTGCATTTGTATCAACGTAAATGCATCTTTTTTTCCTTGCTCTTGGCATATTATGTAACTGCATTTTTAGATTAAAAAACTTATGCCTTGTATAATCCTACCTTAAATATTTTTATTTAAATTGATTTATTTCTCATCCATAATAAATTTAAATATATAAAGTTAGAATTGTCTTTATGAATAGAAAGTTCCTGTTTTTTATAACTGGCCCAATAATTTTAATTATTATAGGGGCTTTTGGATTTTACTTTATTGAAAATTTGTCATTTCTAGATTCTATTTACTTAACAAGTGCTACCATTACAACAGTTGGGTACGGGGACATACACCCAGAATCTAAAAGAGGCGAGATATTTAGTTTATTTCTAATGTTTGGCGGGGTAGGAATTTTTACTTACTCTTTGGCATTTATTATGAATTTTATAGTAGAGGGGGAATTAAAGAATATATATGGAGGGCGGAAAATGGAGGCATCATTAAAAAAATTGAAGAATCACTATATTATTTGTGGCTATGGAAACGTTGGTGAAAGAATAGCTAATAGATTACGAGAATCCAAAAAATTTGATATTGTTGTGATAGAAAAAAATAAGCAAACATGTGATAAAATTAAACTTACAAATATACCCTATATAGATGGAGACGCAACAGATGAAAAAATATTAATTGAAGCAGGTATTACTAATGCAAAAGGTCTTGTAACTTCTATTCTAGACGATGCCGAAAATGTTTATATTGTGATAACTGCTAGGTCTCTGAATAAAAATTTACACATCGTTGCTAGAGGATCTTCCGATAAAGTGAAAGAAAAACTATACCGTATAGGGGCCAATAGGGTAATAATGCCTGATGATATAGGGGCTAGAATAATGGCAGAATCTTTAACTAGACCATATATAATTGATTTCATGGACTCTATGACTGAAGAGGGGGATATAAACTCAGAGTTCATTAGTGTAAGAATAGAAAATGATTCGAGAGTAAAAGACCAGACTATAAAGGAAACTAAACTTGGAGAGTCTTATGGGGCTTTTGTAATATATATAAAAAGAGATGAGAAATATATTAACTCCCCTAGAGCTGAGACTAAGATTGAAGGTGGTGATGTTTTAACTATGCGTGTACCAAAAGAGTTTGAAAAAGAAATATTAGAATATCTTGGGGCTGTGAAATGAATTACTTTAAATAAAAAGTTGAATTAAAAATAAAAATTAAAATATCTTCTTTAAATATTCTTCTTTTGCACCACCGAATTGATTTGGCCAGAATACCCCTTCAGCCTTATCGATTTCAAATATGTCGTATGAAACATCGCATCCTGGAAAATCTTTTCTTCCTTTATATTCAACAATATCCCCTATATATAGTTGTTTCGTAATAGTCTTAAATTCAGATATGCAGTTAGTTTCTGTCCAGGATATTGAACTTCCTGTTTTGATTATCTGGTATTTTTTTCCAATTTCAAATTCCATTTAAACCGACATTTCAGAGTATTATTTCTGCCCATTTTTCTTTTTTATGAATTCCATCATTTCTTCAGGAAATGGAAACACTATGGTGGAATTTTTCTCTGAGGCTATTTCTGCCAATGTTTGGTATAATCTCAACTTAAGTGCAGCAGGTGATTTGTCTATAATGTCTCCTGCATTTGCTAATCTTTGAGCAGCTTGTTCTTCGGCCTCTGCAAGAATTATTCTTGCTCTTCTGTCTCTCTCAGCTTCAGCTTGATGTGCCATGGCTCTTTTCATGTTATCTGGAAGTTCTATGTCTTTTATTTTTACATCCGTTACTTTTATCCCCCAGGGATCAGTTTCAATATCTACTATTGTCCTTATCTTTTCGCCTATTTCTTCTCTTTTGGCGAGAATAGTATCAAGATCTGATTTTCCGGCCATATCTCTTAAAGCTGATTGTGAAAGCTGAGATATCGCAAATTTGTACTGTTCAACTTCTAGTATAGCTTTATCGGCATTTGTAACTTTGAAGAAGACTACCCCATTCACTTTCATTGGGACGTTATCTTTGGATATAACTTCTTGAGCTGGTATATCTACAGTGACTACTCTTAACTCTACCTTTTCTATCCTGTCTACTATAGGGATTATCCATTTTAATCCAGGTCCGAGTACACCTACGAATACACCTAATCTAAATTTTACTGCTCTTTCGTATTGTTTTATTACTCTGATTCCTGCCAAAACGAATAATAGTATAGCTGCTACAGGGGCTAACAATATTGGATTTATCATCACTAACTATTATACTCAGAGATATATAATATTACCTACAATAAATTATAAAATATTTAGAAAATGAGATAATTAATAAAAAAACTAAAATAATTTGATTTAAGGAACAATAGTTACTCTACAGTCGGCATATCTCGCTACGTCTTCTGCAACATGCCCTATGGTCAACCTCTTTATACCGGTTAGGCCTGTTTTTCCCACAATAATGTGGTCGCACTTCTCATCATCTGCTGTTTGTACAATTGTGTCTACAACTCTACCAAGCTTTATCATTGTTTTGGGCTTAACTCCATGCTTTTCTGCAAATTTTGCCATTTCCTTCAGCACGTTGTTACCCCTTTTACATAATGGATCTTCCATCATACAACTAAGTTGTTCTTCAAAGAATGGGGAATATCTCTTAATGTCGTCTGTTGCTTTAATTTTGTCTTGCCACTCGGGTAGGAATCTATCCATCGCCTCGTATGTAAGTTTTAACTTATCTGCGTCTACTACATGGAGCAGCATAATCTGTGCCCCAGTTTTACCTGCTACCCACGCAGCATACTCTACAGCCTTTTGAGAAGCTGTAGATCCATCTACAGGAACCAATACCTTCTTAATTAATTCAGCCATAATATCGCCATTAAATTAATAGTTATTCTTATATATAAATATTTCGATTATCTTAATTATTTTCTTTTATTAAATATAATCTTTTCCAAAATCAATATAATTAATTAGTTTATTTATTATATAATTATATATCTAGAACAAATTGTAAATAATATTGTCCATCAAGTTTTTCTAGTTTAAACAAAGAATACGTGATGGCTTTAATATCCATTTCTAGATCATTACCCATGATATAATCACCATAATTCTTTGCATTAAGGGATTTACCATTGTCTGAAACATTTACCTCAAAACATGAAAAAAGAATCCCTTCGCTGTCTCGAATAATTAGCAATTCGGTAATCCAGTTTACCAAAAGAGAAGATAGGTCGTTTCCTTCTATAATTAACTCCTTGACTATATTTTTTCCTATTTTTAGAGGATCTAGCATTAAACTTGTGACAGCAATAGCCGTATTTTCAAAAACTTCATTAATATTTAATCCCCAAACTTTAACACCGATATCAGCTGTAACGTCAAAATATTCAAATTTGGGAGTATTCATTATATAACTTATAAGAATAAAGCTTTTAAAATATCCTATTAACTATTTATTATATGAGAAAACTCTATGCCATAATATTTATAAGTTTTATAGCATTTGGCTTTACTTCAATTTCTGGCATAACGGCGCCAAATGAGAAAATGAAGATTTATTTTGAAACTACGCCCTCATTTTATGCTGGCGACAGCGGAGAATTCACATTAGTATTTGATAACACGAGTAATAGCATACTGAAAAATGTCAATATTTATGTAAAAGATGAATATTTTGAATTCGCTAAAAATAAGTTTATTTATGGCGAAATACAACCTGGTCAAAAAAAGGTAGAAAAAATTCAGTATACCGTAAGACCTATTGAAGTTGGAACTTATCCTTTGAAAGTAACAACACAATATTCCTATCAAGTATTCTGCTCAGGATTGCAGTGTGATTATACTTCTGAAGGATTTTTACAAGAAGTTCCATTTAAAGTTGATGGAGTCAGATCACCAATAATTGACCTAAAAGTAAGGAGCTTTGAAATAAAGGAAGTACCTTATACATTACCAATTTTCATTGTTAATAGAGGATCCGTAGTTAAAAGTTCATCTATGATATTAGAATATGATAGATCTAAGTTTAATATAGATTATACAGAGGATATTGGGGCTATTACCTCATTAACGAAAAAAGAGGTTATGGTGACTAAATTACCCGAAGTTCCAGGTGATTATACAGTAAATATAAATTTAGAAATTAAGGATATTAATGATAAGTCAACTTATCTTAAGTTCCCAATTAAATTAATTGTAAATACTGTTGAGGTCGTAAGATTAGACACACCTACTGAGTTACAACAAATTGAGCAAGTTAATACTAGTGAGATTATTAATGAACAATCTACTTCAACCCCTAAAACCCAAAAATCTGTATATATGATGTTACAAGAAGCTGTACTCGTTTTGACATTATTTGGCTTGATTGCAACCTTTTCTTTGATGTTGCTTTCAAGAAGATAGGACTTCACCTATCTCCCTTATTTCTAACAAGTTCGTTCTTTGTTTCTTTGAGTTACTTACGCCCGCAGTAAAAACAAAAAGATCATTATCATTTAATCCTTCATTTTTTAAATAATTGGCAGCATGCAGAACTGCTTCAGAGATTCCACCTTTTTCTTTATCTAGGTAGACTTCGTTAATACCCCATACAACAGAAAGCTTTCTTGCAGTTGCAGCATTATTTGTCATGCCATAGGTGGGG
>LNGC01000116.1 GCA_001587715.1 Candidatus Methanofastidiosum methylothiophilum
CGGTGGAAACGGGGAGGATTACGGCGAGTTTTATTACAATGGTAATTGGAATGATCTCGTCGAGGATTATGAATATATTGAGGGGTATATCGTAGAGTACGGCGGAATGCCAAACGATGTTCCAACTTTACCTACAGCAACTGTAACTGTAGCAGTCCTTAATAACTCTAAATTACCCATACACGCAGAACTAAAGGCTTCTTACAACAACAGATTAAAAACAGTAGATAGCTTACAGTCTCAAATATTAAAAAAGCTTCCAGAAGGATGTAAACAAAATGGAGTTTCTAGCGAAGGATGCAGTGTATCTCCAAATGTAAAGACAATGTGGAGCCAGGCAGAACAATATATCCAGAATGCAAAGAAAACAGGAAACGTCATCAAAGCAGTAAATGACCTTAAAAAAGCAAAGGAACTCTTAGAGCAAATATTAACAAAAATATAATATTAAATTTTTTATAATTTTATTTAAATAAAAATATTTTATAATTTAAAAGATCTGTTTACTTCTTCAATCAAAACATCACAGTCAGCTTTTATCTTCTCAAGAGTCTTTATTATCCTCTTTTTTTCAAGCTCAACTGCTTTCATGTTTTCATAAGGCTTCACAGCCTCTCTAAACATCACTTCATCTACTGTGACGTAAGGATTATCATTTAATTTAGTGGATAAATCTTCAATCATTTTACCTAAAAAGAGGTTCATCTCCTCTTTGACTTTTCTTGAAATCATCTTGTCCTTATCGAGATGTGTCCTCATAAGTCTGACAATGGTCCCCATTGGCAAAGGAAATTTTTGACTGTCTTCACTTGTTTCATCGTTGTTAAATTCTTCTTCCATATAAACACCTATAATCTGGATAGACTATAAAACTTATAAGACTTTCCAATATAAGGAAAAATGTGGAAAATAATTTTATTATTATAAAAGTTGGTGTAACAAATTGCTATCTTTTGAAGTCAAGACCTTGCAATGTTCTAATTGATACAGGTTACAAGGGGAAAGCCAAAATTATTCTGGATTTTTTAGAAAATAATGGTATTTCCCCGAATAGTATAGGGCTTATCATACTAACACATGCCCATTATGATCATATTGGGAATGCCCTAGAAATAAAAAAAATAACAGGGGCTAAAATTCTTCTCCATAAAGATGATATGCCACTTTTGAATTCAGGAATAACAGATTCTCAAAGCACAAAACCACTAAACATTTGGGGTAAAATTCTCTTGAGTAAAATATCATCAATCGATACTAGCTTTAATTCTTTAAAACCAGATATTATAATAGAGTCTGAGTTTGATCTTAGTGGCTATGGAATAAATGGGAGGATTATCCACACACCGGGGCATTCAAAAGGGTCAATATCAGTTATACTGGAATCAGGAGATGCATTCGTAGGCGACCTTGCAATGAACGGGATGCCCCTTAGAATGGGGGCCGGAGAGCCAATATTTGGTGATGACATAAAAGAGATATACCAAAGCTGGAAAAAATTAGTTGAAAATAAGGCAAATACATTATACCCTTCTCACGGGAATCCTTTCAATATTAAACTACTAAAAAGAAAACTTTTGAAGAAAGGATATCTTCACCCATATTCAGATTATTGATATGTTAGCAAATCCTAGGGCATACAACAATAGGATTATTATTGGCTGGTGAATCAGATAAATCTTTAGGGAATGTTTTCCTAAAAATGATAGTACTTTTGTAATTAGATTATTTGATAAATCGGGGATATCAAATCTTCTTTTGCAATTT
The DNA here is from genome assembly GCA_001587715.1 of Candidatus Methanofastidiosum methylothiophilum. Classification (GTDB taxonomy): domain Archaea; phylum Methanobacteriota_B; class Thermococci; order Methanofastidiosales; family Methanofastidiosaceae; genus Methanofastidiosum. The sequence continues at coordinate 1,765 of LNGC01000116.1, forward strand.
GGATAGGCTAAATTACCCAAGAAGATACCGATTAAAACGACCCCAAACCAAGGAAACAATGGGAAGTAGTCAAAGGAGAAAAAATATTCTGGCTCAAATCCTAGCCAGAGTAGATAAGGCGTATTAAAGGTGAAATTACCAAGGTAAGAACCTAAAACGATAACTGCTAGCCCCAGTCCAAGATTTCTGTATTTGTACTCTAATAGGGGATATGAGATTATTATAGAGACTCCAATTAGATGAAGTATACCAAAGAGGATAACACCGTTACTTAGAAAAACAAAAGTAAAGATTGTTATTATTGCGCCCCATAGAAATATTTTAATCCCTCTTTTTAGATTTCTAAAGAATTGCTCTTTTTCCGAATATACTTGCTTAGCCCTTGAATGGCTTATTGTCAGTGATATGCCAACGAGCAATAAAAATAAGGACGCAGTAGCTCTTTGGAAAAGAACCCACTGAAGAGAGTTTATTTTTATAGGGAAATTAGCGAGAAAGTAAAGATCGTAACTTAGATGATATACAATCATCATTATTATTGCGATTCCTCTTAAGGCGTCAATCTCATAAAACCTTTTAGAGGATGTTTCCATGGGCTATTTTTTAATTTCAGATATATAAGTGTGATTTAATTTTAACCTTAAAGTTTATAATGAAATAAGAATTTGAGATTTTCATGGGAAAGAGGAAGGCATTACTTCTTGGAATATTTTTCCTGATCAGCATACTGATTTTGTCTTCAGGGTGCAGTAAGACCAAGGAGCAACCCCCACCTGTTATAAAAACAGATCCATGCGAGAATATACAGTGCCCTGATATCTGCAAAGGTGAAGATTTATGGGGCCAGAAATGTTTAGATGGTGAATGTGTCGATTTTGTGAGAATTGAGCCATGCTCTGAAAAATGTGGATGTGTAACTGATCTCTGCCAAAGAATTAAATGCAATGATCAATGCAGGGGGGAGGATCTTTGGATTTACAAGTGTGTAAATGGTTTATGCACTCCAGAAAGTGTAAAGGAAAAATGTTCTGTTGAATGTGGATGCACGCCCAAGTTTTTTTATAAACTAGTTCCAGAAGCAAGATATAAACTGTCAGAAGTTGGGATTATTGCAAATGTTTATTCTATAAGGCGCGACCAAGATATACGGGCAGTTGTCACATGCAGGAGTACATTATGCTCTGCGCCCCCAACAGTATTTTATACAAAGTTCGAAGATCCATTTGAGAGAAGCGAAGATGAGATTGTTGAGTATTTAGGTTCAGCTTGGAAGAATTTTAAAGTCATGGAAGGAAACGAATTAACTGTCGATGAAGGTGGCACTTATATGATTGGTGTCAGCACACAGTATTACATCGAAGTTGGATTCTTAGAAGATACTTAGCCTTAATAAAATCCTTTCAAAGTTCCCTTATTTTGTGTTGTTTAAATAGGAACTTATTATCAATCCTACTACAAAGATTATTATTGAAGAAATCATGAATATTGGCACAAATCCGAATAAGCTTAGAATTTTACCATTTATGAATGTTCCAATGCCTCCCCCTATAAACATATTAAAAGACGCAAGTGACATCACAGTACCCCTCTGTTTAGGCATTAATTGTTGGGCTGTTTGAATTATTGTAGACTGGAGAAGGATAAATGCAAATCCGAACCCAATCAAAGATAGTGATATTAGAAATGGATTGTTCCATAAAATCATACTGCCCCATGAGACTCCACCAAGAAATCCCGCATAAACAAGCAGATTGTTACCAAACATTTGCTTCAAACTACCTGCCCTTCTACCACCAATAGCAGTTGCCAATCCAAATAAGGATAACAAAGCACCTACAAATAGGATATTATAATCCAAGGTATCCTGGATAAATTTTCCAGAGAACATGAAACTACCAAAAACTGAAAATCCTAAAAAGAATAGTATGCTTACAACCTTCATTAAATTTTTATTATTAAAAGATTTTTTATAAACGTCTATAAAATTTAGACTTGTAATCACTCCTGGATTTCGTTCAAGACTCTTTATCATTATTATCGCTACAATAAGTTCTGCAATTCCATAAATTAGGTATAATAGTCTCCACGAGCCATAATATGAAACTAATCCCCCTATACCTGGTGACACGGCCCCTCCAAGAAACATCATTCCAATTAATGCGCCTAATGCGTTCTGTCTCTTTGAATCCTCAAAGCTATCCCCTACAAGAGAAACCGCAACTGGCAAAACAGCCGCAGCAAAAGCACCATTAATTCCTCTAAGTATACAAAGCGATGTTAAGTCAAATGCAATTGCACAAAGCATACTAAAAATGGCGGTACAGAAAGCCGCAAGATTAAGTATCTTTGCCTTTCCAAATCTATCTGCCAAAGGCCCAAAAACCAATGTAAAAATTCCAAATGGGATCATATATGATGAAACAGATAAAGCTGCCGAAGGAATTGAGAGATTTAGATCTTTTGCTATGCTAACGAGCAACGGAGCGGCAGCGTAATTGTCCCCTTGTACTAAAAAAGCAATACTTCCTAAAAGTATGAGTAATTTTTTTGGATTTTTTGAAAGCATCTATTTTTATCCTTTGCCTACAATTTATAAATATTCTCTAATGCCTATATTATTAGAAGTACTTAGAACAAACTGAACAGTCTTCTTTTCTCTTAAAATTAATAGTTTCAAATTCCATGCATTTTAGATCTACAATAAGTAGTTTACCAGATAAAATATCTCCAATACCAGTAAGAACTTTAATCACTTCCATTGCCTCAAGTGATCCTAAAATTCCGCATGTTGGTCCAACTATTGGGAACATACCTTCTTTATTTGGCATATTTGGGAATAGGCATTTTATACATGGAGTTTTGACAGGGATTATTGTCGTGATCTGCCCATAATATGCTTCTACTGCCGCATGAACTAGTGGGATTTTTTCACTTAATGAAAATTCATTCAGGAGATACCTTGTGTGAAAATTATCTAGACAGTCCACCAACACATCACTTTCTTTAAACTTAAAAATATTTTTATCATTAATCTCTAAAGAAAATGATTCTATTTCTATTGAACTGTTCAACTGCCCCAGTTTTTCTTTAAGTGAAACAGATTTATCTTTTATTCCCAGGTCTTTCTCAAAATGCATTATCTGCCTATTAAGATTAGAAAGCTCAGGTTTTTGAAAATCAATAAGATTTATTTTTCCGATTCCTGCAGCAGCAAGATATGTGGCAGTTGGGCATCCAAGACCCCCACAACCAAACACTGTTATTGTAGACTCCTTCAAAATCTTCTGAGATTTTTCTCCAAAATCCTTTAAGATTATTTGTCTTTTATACCTTTGAATCTCCTTTTCTGAAAGTTCAGTTATGGGATCACCACATTATAATATTACCTTTTTAGGATAGATAAAACTTTACCCTTCTTAAAGAATACTCTTGCCCTTTTATCAATAATTACATTCCTTAACGTTAAAGTTTGCCCCATTTCAACTTTTACATTTGTGAGATTATACTGACTGCCTTCAATATTTAGATCTTCAACTGTATCTGAAACAGGTATTAGAGATAATTCTTGGCCTACCTTCTCAAGGTATTCTTTCTCAGAATTTATTAATTCAATTTCGTAAAGTTGTGTAATTAGTTTTGATTTAATCCCAAATTTGTCAATTTTAAAAAGTAAGAATAGATTCCCCAAAGCGTGGTCAAGCTCTTCTTTGAAACTGCCCAGG
>LNGC01000117.1 GCA_001587715.1 Candidatus Methanofastidiosum methylothiophilum
CCCTTTGGCACCATTCTTGCTAAACTCTCATGCAAGAATGGCGCCAATCGCGCGGTTTTAAAAAGTGGTCCTATTTTGGCGCGCGAGCGGGTTTACAGGTCAAGCATATGTTATGTCGACGCGCGCAAATGCGCGCGCGTAATCAACTCGATGATAGAGTAACATAGAAAAGGAATGTTATATGGGCATTAGAAAATGTACAAGATCTGATATAGAACCAATATTTTCACTATTAAAGGAATTAGATGAAGCGCTAGATGAAGATCAAGATATTTCTATTGAGTCCATATATCATCAATATGATGAAATGATTATGCAACCAGAAATATATGAGAATTATATTTATGAAGACAGCAGTATCGTTATTGGATTTATCTCTCTATTGAATTATCGAAGCTTCTATCATAAGAATGGAACAACGCAAATTAATGAACTAGTCGTTAATAGTAAGTACAGAAATAAAGGAATAGGTAAGGAACTGTTGGATTTTGCGATAAAAAAAGCAAAAGACAATGGAATGGATGAAATTGAAGTAGGTGTAATGAAAGACAATTATAAGGCAATTGAGTTCTATAAGAAAAATGGAATATCTGATGAGTATTTGATTCTGGGAAAAGAGTTTTAGCAAATGATAGGTAGCTTGGGGTAATGTAATGATTGATGTGGTTATTGAGGAAACAAGTGAGACTATACCAACTGATTTACTACTCTTATCAGATCCATCTGAAGAAGTAATAAATGAGTATATCCATTTAAGTACTCACTTTATAGCAAAACTGAATAATAAAATCGTTGGTGCTTTATTGCTTTTAAAGACAAGGCCAAGAACAATGGAAATAATGAATATTTCGGTTTATGAGGAATATCAGAATAGAGGTATTGGAAAGCAGCTGATTTATAAGGCAATCGAATATGCAAAGGCGAATAAAGTAAAAGAATTAGAAATTGGGACTGGTAATCCAGGGCTAATACAAATGATGTTATATCAAAAATGCGGATTTAGGATTATTGGAGTAGAATTTGACTACTTTAGAAAGAATCACGATGAAAAGATATTTGAAAATGGTATTGAATGTAGAGATATGATAAGAATGAGAATGGAATTTTGACATAACAATCGCTTCGACCTGACAATCCGGCTTGTCATGGTTCGTGCTAAATATTGGCGCACGAACCACGCCAAGCTCGGGTTGCAGGTCAAGCGTATGTTATGCGGACTCTTCGAGCAGAATTAGTGAGTGTTATAAATATCCACCTTAGGCTTCATTTTTTGGTTATTGGAGATCAAATTGACACAGAACAGAATGGGGTGGAATCTATATTGGTTTTACGCGATCTATTTGGGAGCAATTCCTGTTTTCATAATTTTAGGGATACTATTTATTTTTAAAATCGTATTTCATATATCGTATAATTTCTCAGAATCATTGCCTATAGGTTTATGGGCAATCTCAATAATAAGTTGTGGATTGCTGATAAAGAAACCATATCATAAAAAATATGAAATATATAGCTGGGAATATGATGGGAGTAAAATATTTAATCCATATAAAAAAATTGCAATTCAGCAATCGGATATTAAAAAAATATTTATTGGTTATGAGAAAAAGCCCCCATTGTATATCAATATTCTAAAAAACGTAGGGTATAGAAATGTTGTTGAATATAGAAATATGGCTCAACAATTAGCTATGATTCTAGAATTGAATGACAATAAAATATGCTTTCTGCAGATTGCTTTATTACAGAACGGTAAAGAAATGCAAGAAGCTATTTTATTGAATAACAAAACAAAGGTAGCTGAAACCCCATATCAACTAGATAAATACAATAGGAATTTTAAAAAGATTACTTGGTATCGGATAATGGAGTTAGATAAATCAGACAACGCATAACAATCGCTTCGACCTGACAATCCGGCCTGTCACGCAATCTGCTAAATATGTTATGCAGATTGCGCGCCAGTCTCGGATTGCAGGTCAAGCGTATGTTAGGTCGACGCCGCTTTCAGCGGCGCGTGTTAAATATTTTAGTATTCTTAAATAGGAATAAAGGTGCATAATAATGAACTTAATAATTCGTGACATGACAACAGCTGATATTGAATGTGTCTGTAAATTACTTGAAGATGTAATTACTGAAACATACAAGATTAATAATCTAAAAAACGATGATTTATATGAGTTTATTGCTGAAAAGAAACACGGTATTAAAGAGTTCAATGGGAATGATAAATGTAAAGGCATATATAAATGTGCTTTCTGTAATGGAATACTAGTAGGAATAGGTGGAATATATCCATTATGTAAAGACATTCTTCTTAACATTGATGATCAATATAAAAATGAGCTAGAAATAGGATCATTATATATTCATGTAGATTATCAAAAAAAAGGAATAGCCAAAGAATTAATGGCAAAACTTGTTAATGAAATTGTAATGATGAATAAAGAGTACTTTTTTCTTGATTGTGGGTATAAATCAAGCCAATTATATTGGGAGAGAATACTCGGGGCACCATACAAAAGATTAGAGAGTTATTTTGATGCAAATGAGCATTATTTAATTTGGAAAATAGAGACGAAAGAAGCAAAGAGAATATTCAAAACAGAGAATGATGAATAAGTAATAGAATATTGACCTAACAACGGGTTAGACCTGATAATCCGGCCTGTCATGGTTCGTGCTGAATAATTGTGGCACGAACCACGCCAAGCTCGGATTACAGGTCAACCCAATGTTAGGCTGACGCGCGATAAATCGCGCGAGTACTGTATATTTTTGTTAGGAGCTTCTTATGGCACTAGATTTGAAAACCTTCTCAAATAAACTAGTTCGATATAGAAATCAGTTTAGCATTTCTCTCGATGATGTTAGTATCAGTACTGGAATTCAAAAAGATCGATTAGTGCAATTAGAGAATGGAATTGTCGAGCCAAGTGGCGATGAAATACTGATAATAGCTGATTACTATAAATGCGATTTTAACTTTTTCATTTCAAATGAGAAGCAAACCGCTTTTGAAAAAACTGAATTGCTATTTAGGCGATATGGAACTGAATTATCTACTAATGATAGATGGGCAATTCAAGAATGCATTTTTTTAGCTGAATGCGAGAACTATCTTGATGGATTATATAAAAGACCACATTATCAGATTTTCAATTATGTACCTCAAGGTAAGTACTATAAGGCTCATGGGAAGGAAGCAGCAAAAGCTCTGCGTAATTTGATAACCTTAAGGGCAAATGAACTAAACCTAGATATATATAGTGACTTTAGAAAAGCAGGATTTTTGATATATAGAAGAAGACTAGAGAGTTCATCAATTTCCGGTGTTTGCATAGATTATCCTGATATTGGGAAGATTATACTTGTTAATTATGATGAAGATATTTTCCGTCAAAGGTTTACCGTTTCGCATGAAGTTGGACATGCAATATTCGACAATGAAGATGGTGATATCGCATTATCATATAGAGGCAAATGGGATACTAAAGACCTAAGGGAAATACGAGCTAATGTATTTGCTGCAAGTTTTTTGATTCCAGATGAGCTGCTTAATTCAATACCTGATAATAAAAACTGGAATGGAGAAAAACTGATTGATTGGGCCATAAAAGCAAAAGTAAATACCGTATCATTGCTTATAGCGCTAGAAAATAGTGGCTTAATTGACAGACGTCAAAGTCAACAAATCAGTCATTATAAGGTTCCATTGAGTAGTAAAATAGATCCTGAGTTTGTTAATCTTAGTCCTGAAATGGTGAAAAGATTAAGCACCTTATTAGAAAAAGGATTGACTAATAAATACCTTAATAAGTGCTTAACTGCGCAACGAGACGGAATGATATCAACTAGTCGAATGATGGAAATGCTGTTAGTTGAGCAAAATGAAATTCTTGAGATCAATAGCTTATTCAAATTAGGACTTGAAAATGCGTATTGATGTTACAAAATTCATTATCTACAATGTAATTGATACATGTTCAATATGGAATATTTTATCATCATCAGTATTTGTAGAAAGAGCAGAGAATAATGGATGCCAATTCTGTTGTACTAAATTCGTTATCTATGAAAGCTTGTATAAGCCTCGTAAGAAAAAAAAGGATAATGATATCCAATTACAGCAGAAATTAGTAACCAAAATGAGTGAAGGTAAATTTATAGAATACCAAATTAGTATTGAGGATCTTCAAGATGTTGAAGTATTAGCTAATAGAAAAAATCTTTCCAAGGGGGAAATATCGTCAATGGTCTTTGCAAAAAAAACTCGACAGGCTTTCTTAACAGATGATCAAGGTGCGAGAAAATTATCTGAAAACTATATTGGTTTAGAGAATACTCAAACAACACCACAATTGTTTGGTTGGCTAGCATTTATTGGTTGCATTTCTGAAGCTGATAAAGAACTTATAATTGATCAGCATAATAAAATGGATGGATTACTTGAGAAACATTTAAATATAGCATATTTATCTGCTCTAGAAAAAAGATTAATGGTTTAAATTCCAGCCTAACGCAGATTTCAACCTGACAATCCGGCCTGTCATGGTTCGTGCTAAATAAATGGCGCACGAACCACGCCAGTCTCGGATTGCAGGTTAAATCAATGTTAGATGGACGCCTTCGGCGCGAGGTCTATTATGGATAAAACTGAAATAGCTATAAGTATTATCTCTACAGTAATATCCTTTATAGCTGTGATTACAGCTATTTGCTTAAGCATTATTCCGGAAATGGCTAAGAATAAAAATCAACGAAAAATGGCAAGGATTAGAATAAAGCATGTATTCGGAATTATTAACGTGTTTTTTGAAGAATATCGTTTTTATAATACAACTAAGTTTGTTTATAATAAGAATGTTCTGCTTAGTTATGATTTGGCCGATCTTAAGTATAAAATAGATATCTTGTCTATGCTGGAATCAATAAAGGAAGATATTATACTTGCTAAGTATTCTGAACAAGCCAAGCTAAATAGTATTTATTACAGGTGTTATGAAGTATTTTCTGGTTTTCCAAAACCATTATTATCATGGTATATTCTAGAAGCAGATATTGTAGAGTATTTCAAATTTAGTAATGAATCCAAAAAATATTGGCTACATGAAAAAGAAAAGGGAATTGAAGAAAGCAAACTTGTATTTCATTGTTATGCGTGCGATAAAAAGTATAGTCGTGATGAAGTAATGAGCCATGATGACATGAATGATGTTGAAAAAAGGTTATATATAATATTAGGCACAGAAATATGCAAAAGGGATAGAATACCCATGCATCTTATGGAAAAAACAGAACCAATAGACATTAGCAAAATTACATATTAGTAACAGTACCCATCTAACAATCGCTTCGACCTGACAACCCGGCCTGTCACGCAATCTGCTAAATATGTTATGCAGATTGCGCGCCAGTCTCGGGTTGCAGGTCAAGCGTATGTT
>LNGC01000118.1 GCA_001587715.1 Candidatus Methanofastidiosum methylothiophilum
AAGAACTGTAATTTCAAAGGTAGTGTAAATCTTTCTGAGGGTGAATATAATCTTGAGGTAAGGGTATGTAATACTGCATCAATGTGTGAGACGAAAGAAGTTAGATTCTATATTGGATTTCCATCTGGTATTATATATGAATGGGAGAAGAAAATAATAGGTGCTATCAGGAGATTCATAGGTAGATTAAATTGTTCTGATGGTATAGACAATGATGGAGACGGAAATATTGATTATGCTGATGATAAGTGTTATGCAATAAACTCAATAGGAGAGAAGATAAATTACGAGTTATCAGATGAGGTAGATGTAAAGGCAAGTGAGGGAGGTATTATATCGCTTGGAAATATGAGGTTATATATACAACCGAATGATTTACCTAAGGATTTGAAGATAAGAGTAGAAAGGATTCCGGCGAGAGGTAAGGATGTACTATCATTTAATGATGAATATGTAATTGAAACTGTGGGTGAGAATGGGGATGTATATTTTACAAATGGGAATATGATAATGTTATATATTTATTACAGGAATGAGGAAGATGTCCCAGCGGACCTTTCAGGATTGAATATAGCAATAGATGATGGTAATGGATATGACTCTCAGTCATCATTAGTAGATAGAGAGAGGAGAATGGTAGCAATAACAATAGATCATTTATCAAAGAGGAAGGGCAAGAAGAAGAGCGATTTTTCTTTTAATGAAGGGGTAGAGAAGAGTGGGAGTGGATGCTTTGAGCACAATCCATATCAGGAGTGGAGAAAATATAAATGGACAGACTGTGGGTATGATTTATGTCATTATGGACTTGGACAGAACTGGTCACCAGAATATTGCTATTATGAGGGAGATATAATGCAATGCTGTGAATGTGCAAAGGAGATAAATGGAAGGTTGCTTACGAGTGATGAGTGTGATGAATGCAGTGCACTGGAAATATGGGAGATACCAACAGTGAACTGTGTCAGATGGGAGATAGATGAAACAGCTTCAAGTTGCAATGATATTGCAGATTTCATAAATAGTAGAGGTGAAGCGGGTGAAACAAAGTATAAATTTGAATATACAATTGAATATATGACGTTGCAAAGATATAGAAAAGATTCTAAATATTGTGCCAAATATAAATTTGTGCATGGTAATTATATTAAACCTAATTTTTTAATAAATTATTTAAACTGGGACAATCCTGGAAGTTGTTCTGATGAATGGTATAGATTTTTGGAGAAACTTGAAAAGCAAGAGGCAGGGCATGTAGAGATAGTATTAGATGAAGTAAATAAAGTAAATCAGATTATTCAAAATAGCTCAGTAGAGAATGAAATATGTGAATCAAAAAAGGCAGCTTTAGAAAGTGATCTTGAAACAGGAATCGTACAAAAACTGATGGCCGAATTGAATAAAAATATAAAGAAGAGATGGGACAAATATGATTCAGAAAATAATTATGGAGCAACTCAGGGGGCAATATTAAATTGTAATACAGAGGGCTGTAATTAATATGATGAAGAAAATATTTACCACAATTTCTTTATTATCATTCTGTCTTTTATTGTCATCTGAAAAGGTACCTGAGAGCAATAAAATCAGTAACAATAACTTTTTTGACATCAGAAACTTTAATTCCTTTATATTTGCCAGTTCTCTCGTTTAATATCCCCTGATGAAATTCTTTCTTATAGATAACATTAGTTGCTTCTTCAAGTTTATCTACATCTTCTTGAGAAGTGATCCCCATCTTTTCAGAGATTTCTATTGCAGGATTCTTTCCAAAATCTTCAACACTTATCAATGAAATTGGTGTTATGTTTTTGACAAGAGCTTGTGAAACACCATATTTCTCTGGATGTGATTGTATATCCTTTAATGCGATATAATCATAGGGTGCATGAGAGGGAACAGACATGACCACTCCTGTACCTATTTCAGGCGATACAAAAGTTGCAGGAAGAATTGGTATCATATCTCCCGTCATAGGATTTTCACATGATTTTCCAATTAGTTCTTTAGCTTCTAATTCTCTAATAATTTTGATGTCGTGTTTTTGATTAGTTAATTTTTCAGCTGCAACTGGTGAAATAATCCATATTTCACCGTCAACTTCAACCTCTATATATTTGAAGTTTGGATTCATCCACATATTGGTTACGCCAAAAACAGTTTCAACTCTATATGTGGCAGCAGGTAGTATCTTTCCATTAAATTTGAATTTAAGTAAGATTATTTCTTCAGGGGTGATGCCTTCACCTTCAAGTCTTGCATGGTCTCCTATGGGATTGTTGCATTTTGGACACCATGTTACTGGGTGTTCCCCTTTAACAACAAAGTTTTTTTCCTTTAATTTGTTGAACTGCCATCTGATAAATTTATCATAATAGGGATTTAGAGAAGTTGTTATGAAACTCCTTCTCCAGTCGATACATAATCCTAGAAGCTTCAGATCTTTAATTGATTCTTCTGGGAAATATCTAACCCAAAATTCCGGTTCGGAAAATTTTGATATTAGATCTTTTGGAACTTCCATCTTTTCTAATATCTCAATCTGTAACCTCTCACCGTCTTTTACCCTTTCCGCAGCTGCAACTATTGGTGTTCCAGTTGCATGAAATCCAAAAGGGAAAATGGTGTTGTATCCACACATTCTCTTATACCTTGCAAAAACTTCGGCCCTCATAAGGGAAAACGAATGGCCCAAGTGCATGAATCCGTTAACATATGGATAAGGAAAGTTTACAAAAAATTTTTTCATGCTTTTTGGATCAGAATAAAAAATTCTGGCTTCTTCCCATTTCTTTTGCCATTTTTCTTCGATTTCCAAGAGAACCATCTACCTTTATTTAAAACACGTTTTTAGGCTATATTTAAAGGTTTTTATTGGGCATATGTTTAATTATATACAATTTTTTTAGAATTAAAATCGCCAATTAACGATGTACGAAACATTTATAAACTATAAATAAACCTTTTACTCAAATTCCGGTAGGTGTAAAAAATGAGTAAAGCTCTAAGGCCCTTTTGGGGTGTTGTCTATTTTATAGGATTGGTGTATTACATTGTTGTTTCTGCAAGAGATGTTATTATTCAATGTGTTAATGGTAAAATTGATCCAGTAGTAATGGAAATTGATACAGTTTTGAAAAGACCTGTTTCGATGGCCATTCTTGCTAACAGTATTACATTGACACCTGGTACATTGACTATTGATGTCTTTCCAGAAAAGCAGAAATTATTAGTTGCAGTAATATCCCCTAGAAGTCAGAAAGATGTAATCCCTTTTGAAGGTTGGATAAAAAAGATGGTGGAGGATTAAATGAACAAGAATAATATTTTATTGGTGCTGATTTTAGCTATAATCTTGGTAGTCGGTCATTATCTCCAACTTAAAGACTATTATGTTTACGTGATGCTGATAGGACTCGGCGTTGCTATAATGTCTGGTCTTAGAGTTACTACTTTTAGGGGGGTATGCAATTCTCTAGCCGGTGCCAGTGCCGCTGAAATCGGTGTTGCCACGGGTTTCATGATAGTAGGAAAAATGTATGAAATTCCTTATTTTTCCGATATAGCAATTTATTTACTTCTACTTGGCCCAGTAGGAACATTGATAATTTCTAGGTTCTTTAGAGGAGGGATAGCAGAATGAACGTATATTCATATATGGAACTAATACTCCCTTATTTCTATTTGATAGCAGGAATGGGGCTAATTGGCGTTGCTTTAGGGCTATTCAGATTTGGGCAGAGGAAAAATATAGTATATGCAAGACTTCACATCCTGGGGGTAATGGATGTCGTATGTATACTTGTAATTATATTCCTTGGAAATCCAGTTGCAATATTAGCAGCTTTAGCTCACTTTTTCCTAATGCCTTTTGCAGTTCATTCAATATCTTGGGCAGATTTAACGGAGGCTGATGATGATGTTTGATTATATATTGTTATTTGCAGTAGCTTTGTCCGCTTTAATGGCGATAATACAGGAAAATCTTTACAAGAGTATTATCATATTAACTTTTGAAAGTTTTTCCTTAGCAGCAGTATTCCATTTCTTACTTGCTACAGATGTAGCCGCCGTGCAAGCAATACTGGGGGCAGCTTTGCTACCTGGTCTTTTCATAGTTGCATTGTACAAGACTACACAAGGGAGGGATGAGTAAATGGAGCCATTTCAAGTAGCTTCTTTTGTTACCGCAGGCATACTTATAGTAACTGGGTTGTGGGCACTTTTAATGATGGATAATATTCTAAAAAAGATAATTGGTGCTAATCTAATAGGTGACGGAGTTAATCTTGTGTTGATTAGCATTGGTTACAGGCCTGGAGGATTTATACCTGAGGTAATGCATCACTTTCATGCAACAGCAACACCTTCAGATTATTCTCATTTATTGGCATTTGAGGAATTTGCAAGCAACGCTTCATATTCACTTCCATTTGCATTAGTTCTAACAAATATTGTAATTGGTGCATCTACCCTTTCTGTAATGCTAGCTCTTGCAGTTGTATTGTACAGAAAATACCATACTTTAAGCGTTCAAAAGATGTTTGAGGGGGAGGAATAAATGTTAAACAATAGTACTTTGATTCCACTGATGGTTGTACTTCCATTGATAATGGCGATATTAGCTAACTTTCTTCATCAAAAAGACAAGTCTGTTAAATTTATCTCCATAGTGTCATTGGTCGTCTTTGTTTTCATACCTTTAGCTACCTTGTATGGTGTCCATCTATTTAGCGGTCACCTTAGAACTGGAAGTTTCCCTGAGATTTCTAAACTGTTAGTCCCTGAAGTATATATGGGAATAGTATACTCATACGGCGCTTTACAGAAAATACTAATGGTGGTCATGACTGTTATCACAGGATTTACTATTCTAACAGTTCTTAACAAAAAAATGATCTCAGGAGTCTACATTGCTATGATTTTCATAAGTCTGGCATCAACTAGTGCAATAATCTTAGCCGACGATATATTCAACTTCTTTGTTTTCACAGAAGTACTCGTTGTAGCACATGTAGCACTAGTAATAGCCCTACAAGAGACCAAATCATTCAAAGCAGGATTCAAATATATGATTTTTGGAACTATTTCTGGCGCTTCAATTTTATTGGGTATTGCTCTCCTATTGGGAGTATACGGACTTTTGAATATAACAGATTTATCAAATGCCATAAAAGCAGGTGGCCAGTTGAGCCCAATTGGATTAGTCGCAGTAGCTCTATTGACTTTGGGATGGCTATATGAATCCGGTCTTTTCCCATTTCATATAATTAAATCTAATATGTA
>LNGC01000119.1 GCA_001587715.1 Candidatus Methanofastidiosum methylothiophilum
AATTGGATATATTCTGTTCATGTTAAGGCTGCTGGCAAAATGAGGAACTACCATGCATGCAATTAATAGAACCATGCTTACGATAGAATATAAAAAGAACTCTTTATTGTATTTCATTTCTTTGTACTTTATCAATGTGTACAAAAAACCAATAACAATAACTGCCTGGCAACCGCTGATCCACAAGTTCCCCAATGTATGCCAGACTGGTAAATCCATGATTCCAACCCCTACCCCTCTGGATATGTCCGCATCAATTGAATTAGAGGACACGAGGTCATTAAAAATAGTATCTGTCATTTTTGTAAATATTTCTACTGCAGAGTAGAAGATACTCGCACTAGCGATACAGATGAACCAGGAAAATGCCATAAGATAACTAATTATTACTATACTCAATTTGATTGTTGCATTTTTTAATCTGAATATAAGCGTTGCAATCCATACAAAAGTCAAATACAATAAATATATATATGCTGTTCCATAATGTGAAACTATCAGGGACCAGGAAAATATTATCATTAATGCTAATTGTTGGAATTCAGACAATTTTTTATTTAATACTACGATCATTAATAAGGCAAGATATAATTCTGCGATCTCCTGTCTTGGAAGCCAGAGCATTACTGTAAAGAATGAAAAAAAAGAAACAAAAAAGATGCACGAGTAAAATGATTTTTTAGGTCCTATCTGCATATTATATATGTAGTATAAGCCAACAGGCACAAGTGCGTAAAGGAATGAAAAAAATATTTTGTACATCCAGATGAAATCAATATCAACTAAGTTTGAAAATGCAATTGGCAGTATGTTTACACTAAGCATTGAATTCAAATTTCCAACATTAAATAGATTCCAGTATGAATTACTTTGCACATGCTGAGCAAAGTAATATTCATATTGTATATCTGAACCAAAAAGATATGGGGACACAAGTGCTCTGCCTAAAAGCAAAGAGAGGGCAATAATAAATATAGAACCCGCATAGAATTTTTCTGGGATAATATTATCATAATCAACCAATATTATAAAAATAGTTATTAACGTGATACAAGTCAACGACAATATTGTGTTCTTATAGAAACGAGTGATCAAAGCTCCGAGTATGCTCATAGTTAAAATTAGTAACAAAAAAAGACCAGTTTTGATCGATCTCTTATCTGGATGAAAGTTACTAATATTGAAATTGTATCTAAAATTTCCAAATCTGTACGATATAAGGGAAAGATCAATAATAATAACATTTACATTCAATAATAAAATAGATGTTAATAAAGGAGTAGGGATTCCCATGAATGGGTATAACAAATTAGTTATAAATCCAATACCCATCAACACTGCAATACTAAGACCCACAATAAGAACAAGTTTTTCAAAAAAACTCATTGGAGGCAGGTTCAGCAATTTGTATAATAGGGCTCCTGGAATAATTGTAATGAGTAATATTCCAAATATTTGCCTAAATAGTGGAATATCCAATATAATTGATATATCTGCTACGAAAAGAATTGAAATTATGCCTAAGAGTGAGTTTTTTCCGTCGATATTAAAAGGCATTCATACCTTCCGTTAGATATTCTTTATTATATACTCGTATCTCTCAACAGCTTTTTCAAAAGTGAAGTTCTGCTCTATTAATACTCTTGCTCTCTCGCTAACCTTTTCTAAATCCGATTCTTCAAGTGCATTAATAATGCTTTTAGCAATGCAATCGGGAGAATTGTTCTCCATTATAAATCCCGTTTCTGTATTTTTTATAAAATCAGGTATGGATCCCACAGATGTAGCAACTACGGGAGTCCCGCAAGCCATAGCTTCGAGCATGAGATTTGGCAGTCCTTCTGTGTATGAAGGTATGACAACTAATTTTAGTGAATTTAAATAAAATGGAAGCTCATTATGTTGTACCCATTTTTTTATTTCTACCTTCTCAGATAAATTGTTCTTCTGGACATATTGTTCAATTTCATTTTTTAATACGCCATCTCCAATCAGAAGAAAATGAACATCTGGCTTTCTTTTTAATATCTCAGGAATAGATTCAACAAAATTAATTATGCCCTTTTCATTGCTAAATCGTCCAACATATCCTACCAAATTATCTCGTTGAGACAAGTTTTTAGTGAATTTAAATGTGTTAAAATCTAAAAAATGCTTTGGGGCAATTGATATTTTACTACTATATGAATTTAAATCCCATTGCTTAATCAAAATGGGTGAGTAAAGCACTATGCGGTCCGATAATGAGCAATTTATTCTGGAGATGGGCCTAATTATATCGTAAAGCTTACTCTTTTCAGATTTCAGAGATTCTGTGATGGAACCTGCAAAGACTAATATCACTTTTTTTTGTAAAAGCTTAGCAGTTAACATTGGAAGCAGTAAATAGTCGCCTCCGATAAAGAAGATCCATAGATCTGTTTTTTGTGACAGCCGAGCTATTCTATAAGACATTTTTAATTGAGTAGTTATGTATTTAAATATCCATTTCAATACGTTTTGTGCATTTTTCCTATGCATGCAATTGATTTCATATGCATTGAGCCGTGAATCATTTTTGAAAAAACTGTACCCGTCATTTCCGGTTATAAGGTGTGTATTTTTCGAAATGCTGCAGACTATGTCTACAAGATTTGATAACGGTATATTCCCTGAATTACTGGTGGGAAAGGTTAGTATCCCAATATTTTTTTTTGTCATTTTTACCGCTGAATCAATTGTGAAATAACTCCAAATCCATACATCACATGTTGCAAAGGCAATATGAATAGGGCTTTAAGTCCATAGATCGATCTCATTTTGATGCTTACTTTCAAAGCAGTGTATGAGACCAGGATAATATACAGAAGAGTCAAAAATCCTAATAACTTCAATATGATACTATACTTTAAAGAAATCGCAATCCCAATTATTGTGATCAGTATAGCGAAAGCTGGTATAAATGCATACCATCGGACAACACCTTTGTGTTTCTTAAAAAGCTTTACCATCCATGAACCGTATCTGAACATTTGAGTTGAGAAAGATTTGGTATTACCTCTGCGATGATGGTACACTTTTGCTTCAGGAATATACAGGAATCTGTATCCTTTCTTTCCAATTCTGAAGTTAAGGTCACAATCCTGTCCAACTACAAAAGTCTCATCGAAATACCCGATGTCTTCAATTATTTGCTTTTTGTAGAATGCATTACAATTCGGTATGGATTGCACATATTTCCTTTCAGAGGAATTACTTGACTGTGCAGAGCCTCCTGATCCTAAAAAAGTCTCCTGTGTATAACCCACTACACGGGCAAACAATGAGTCCGTATTGAATATTAGGTTTGGACCGCCAACACATGCAACATTTTCAGGAGCATTTAACATTTCATTGACTAACGTGCTCAGCCATGATTTATCTGCCCGGCAGTCTCCATCTGTAAATGCGATATATTCTCCTTTTGCTTCTTTAACACCAAGATTCCTTGCAGCAGCCACATTCTTTTTTTCGTTCAGGAGAAGCTTAACAGGATATTGCCTGACAAGGTTTTGAGTATTGTCCGTAGACATACCGTCAACCATAATTATTTCATAAAATTCCTTTGGATAATCCTGATCGAGGAGAGACTCTATACATTCAACAATATACCTTTCTTCATTTCGGATTCCAACCACTATTGAAACAAAAGGATAACTCAAACGTTTTTCACCAACCCTTTATTGTATTGATTTCATTTTCTTCAATAACTGAGTAGTAGCATGCAAATTCAGGGCACTGAAAATTGCCAGCGAGCCCACCATAAAAAGTAATACCATTAGAATTGCTGGTCCAAATGGCACATAACCTCTGGTATTGTATGAGTTAATCACAATTCCTCCAATGACCAGTCCTGCACAGAATAAAATCACTCCCGGCAACCCAATATAGAAAAGAGGGTGTTTGTACTCAATTTCACTGATGATACTCGCCAATACCTTCATTCCATGTACCACCGGATTGTGCGTGGAAGTGTCCTCAATGTCGTACCTGCAGGTAATAGGCACTTCTTTTACTTTCAAGCCTTGATCTTTTATCTGCAACAGGATTTCTGAACCAGCCGCCATCCCTGTGTTACCAATTCTTATTTTGTTTATAGCATTGGCAGAATAAGCCCGGAAGCCACTCTGGGTATCTGTGATTTTTGTATCTCCGCCCTGATTTGTAGCAAAATCCAGTACCTTCATGCCTATTTTTCGATACAGAGGAATCTTGACAGTGTGGTTTTTGAGAAATCTTGAGCCAATGCAGACATCTGCTTCATTATTTAGAACTGGTTGTAAGACCTGCTGGATATCTAAAGGATCATGCTGTCCATCAGCATCCAGTATTACCATTGCTGCAACCTGCATTTTCTTTGCAGTTTCAAAGCAAGTGCGTATAGATGCACCGTACCCCATGTTCTGATCATGGTACACGACGGTGGCACCACACGCAGTTGCGATCATGGCAGTGGCATCAGTGCTGCCATCATTGATTACTATAACCTCATCTACGTAAGGTTTACATCCTACAACGG
Source organism: Candidatus Methanofastidiosum methylothiophilum (assembly GCA_001587715.1). Taxonomy (GTDB): domain Archaea; phylum Methanobacteriota_B; class Thermococci; order Methanofastidiosales; family Methanofastidiosaceae; genus Methanofastidiosum. Next base: position 4,538 of record LNGC01000119.1, read on the forward strand.
TTTTCCCAATGAATTTCTCTTCGTTGTAAGCAGGCATTGCAGCTATTATTTTTCCATGAGTGCTGGATTCCTGAGGGCCATTTAAAAGCGTGGAATCTACAATTGTGTTGCATCCTTTCTTTTTCAAAAAATGAATCGTATTTGTAGTAATAGTACTGCAATTGGTATCAGCATTTTCCAGAGGCACTGATTCCACTATCTCAGAAGCCATGTGTAGTTCCTCCTGAAATAGTAACTCTAACACATTGCACAATATTTTTGTTAGAGCTAGTTATATCTGTTTTTGTAGTCATGCCTGGCCTCTCAAGGAAAGCGCTCATAAATCCTTAACAAGTCTTTATTGGAGCAGTTCTTTTCTCATAATATATAATATTATTAATATAATTAAAGTTTATATACTTTCGGATTGTTAACTTCTTTACACTTCCATCACTTGACTTTGACCTGTTTAGCATGCCAGAGTCTTCGTTTAAGTTCAAATTTTTGTAAAATGTTGAATTGATAAAAGGATCTAAAAATAGTATTGATAGCAAAAGCAAACAGTATTTATCTGATATTGGTCTTACACTTTGTTGGGGTAGAGTTAGAGTAAGCTTCAGCATACAGCAAAGGATTCTTTTTTTTCTATTTTTGTTTATATTTTACATCTATATCTTTATACAAGCAGTTCCTATTATCCTGCAATAATTCAAAAAAGAGGATTTACATGGAACAACTGATCGATTCTTTGAAAAAA
>LNGC01000120.1 GCA_001587715.1 Candidatus Methanofastidiosum methylothiophilum
AACGGTGATATTTGTATCTCCTAAAGATATTCTAACATATCTAGTTGAAGTAGATTCAATATAAGCAATTAGATTAGTACTGCCTCCGATTATTTCGTATGTATCATTATTATCGATGTCCGCTACTGCAGGTGAACCTACAATGGAGAGCCCATAAACAGTGTATGGCCCAGACCCTGATCCTGTATATCTTTGAACGGTATCAAATGACTTTCTCCAGATTATATTCCCAGTTGGGCCGTCGACTAAGGCAACATTACCGTCTCTAAGTCCGATTACAATGTCAATGTCACCATTACCATCAATATCTTTTGTTGACGGGGAAGAAATATTTCTCATATGCGGATACGTATACGAATAAGTTCCTGAGATAGATAATGGAAAAGAAGGCTCACCGTCTATATTGTTACTCCATGCCAAAGAAACAGAATCATCTTCTAGCCTATATGCAGGTATGGGTTTATTGTTTGATGGATTTGTATTTTCAATATCAAAATAAATCTCGTAATATCTTTTGCTTCCTTTAGGAGTAACAGTATTAGATGTGCCAGGAGTTTCGCCCGTATATGTAGCGGTCGCACCCATCGGGAAATATACATGTATCGGCTGGTATTCTTTCCAGAATAAGACATATTGTGATGTTATTTGATTATAATAGTATAAACTAAATTCTACATTTCTGTACCAAGTTAGAGGGGTGCCAGTACCTATAAGATGTTCCATTGATAAAATTATTTTGTTATCTCCTTTATGAAAGTATTCAGCCGGGATTATTACTTCATAATCTCTTCGGCCAGGACACCCTTCTCCCCCCATGCATCCCCCATCTTGCGGATTCCAATAACCAGGCGACGTGGGGGGATAATTGTTGTTTTGCTCATATAGTCGTTGTAAATCTATATTATGATTAACCCACACATCATTAACTTTTACCCTAATCTCATCTCTAATGTTTCCAGTGTCTTTACTATTAGAATTTGCAGGCAAAGTCATGACAATTTTTACTTGTGCAGGTGAATCTAGTTCAAAGTATAAAGGATGTGCAAGGGTATCAATCGGTGCACATTGGTATCTTGGATGCTCAAGATTGGGCCGATACATATAACTTTGACTTGGGATGGCAACTTTATTAGAGCAATAATCAGGACCCAGTAGTTCAACAACTCTAATTGAATTTAAATCAAGATAAGCATTTTCTAAGTTGACAAGTCCATCCATTGCAAGTTTGTTTATCTCGGCCGTTGGATCGATTAGTATTTCTATTGGTTCATTAACTCTTGTAGAATTCCCAGGATCTACAATAACAAGTCTTCTGAAATGCCAGTCATAATTTTGGCCGATTACATCAGGGTCCCACCATTTGCATACCGTTGTATTTGTATCAAGTACCGATTTCTTATCTATTGGAATAGTGGTACTGATTACTTTGCCTGCGCCCCAAGTGGATAATACTAAAGAAGGGTTATTATTTTTATAATGTCCATATGGAGTTTCTCGTATAAGGATTTCAGCTCCCGGAGTATCATAATAAGGCTCAAGAATCGTTCCTTCTGAGGAATAGTAGCTACCTGCAACTTCATAAGGAAATAGATTTGAAGTGATAGCATGATCTTTAGAAATACCAAGGGTATCATAATTTCCTTGATTAAATATAATAGTAACTGGCAAAAAATCATATTTAGTTCTTTCTTCTGGATTTTGAGAGAATAATATCAAAGACCCCCCATTTCGAACATATTCGCTCAATGTTTCTTTATAATTGGATAAATAAGGAATCATTGAAGATTCAGAGGGGATTACAATATTTGTATAATAACCAATATATCTACCATCTATTCCAAAATTCTCAGCTTCAAGAATGTAATAATTTGTAGGTGAAACATGATATGAAGGCGGATTGGTACTACCATCATAGTATAAACTCCATTCACTCTTTGGATACTCTAAAAGAAAACAGGATTTAGCAAGTGATTCTGGTGGTTCCCCTGCATTTCCAACTACGGCAGGTTTAAAAGTAGGAGAAAGATAAACTATATACTCGTCATTATTGCCAGCTTTGATTCGTTCTAGATTGACATAAAGAAAATCACCTATAATATTTTTATCTCTTAAATCAGAAGAAGAAGGATTTGAATAAATATTATAATTACCTTCAACATAAAATCTAGTATTTAAAGCAACGTTTTCTGTATCAACAATGTTTTCTAATCTATTTTTGGTACTTACCTTGATAATATTGGAGCTATTATATTCTACTTTAAAAAGTTCATTTCCCCCTATGTATTTCTCGCCATCATATTTTAGTGAAATGGGTATATTGGTATCAACTAAAGTCCTTTCAATCCAAGCAATTTCGTTATGTGCAACTACATTTTCTATATATGAAGCTATGTTTTCAAATGTCCTTTTATCAAGTTCCTCTGAATAGCTTTTTGAAAATGTTTGAGAAGTTCTCCAAAAGAATACCGTTGCCGCTAATAATATTGCTATTAGCATTATAGCCATAACTACATTCATCTGGGATTTTCTGTTATTTAAGAATCCCATAAAATCACCAACTAATCTATTAATATCTCGTGACCGCATGACCATATAATAACATTCTCTTCTAGATTTCTCGCCAAATCTTCATAGGATTCTCCGCTATGCATATTCTGCCCATGAGCTTGCCTATTATTCTTATATCTGTCTAAATCGGCGGTGGTCACAACTATGCCGGATAAAAGATTATTAAATGAGTCACGCCGCTCCCTTATTAAAAGGATAGGCCCCCCATCGGCTTCAGGGGCATTAATAATAACATTTCCTCTTTTTTCGTAAATTCTAACAAACTGTTTTTCTCTAAGCATGAAATTATTGCTTGTCCATAAAGTATCTGTTGTGTCAAAATACCCGTGAACACATAGGGGGAAATCATTGGGAAGTGTATTCATGATTGGATTTTCAAGTGAGAATTTTTCTATAGTATTCTGCCTTGTTGCTAGATCAAGAGAATATCCCCTAAGGAATATTAAAGGTATTTTTCCATGATCAATTTCTATTCTATCACCGCTCGTATCAGATTCATCAACTCTTGGTATACCTGTACCGTCTATATATATGACGGGCACTATTCTATGGGCGTCATTTGTTTTACCATATATTTGATATTTCCCGCCAACTGGTTCTTTTGATATACGACCTATAGATAAATCCGTACCCTCAAATTTAGGGAGCCAAGAATATTTGCCGTAAGTTGACACAACCCCGCCTTGAGTAATTTTATTTTTTGTTGTGATAAGATAAAGTGTTTCAGAGTTAGTTCTCTTCCAACTGCCGTAGTTTGTAGCTGTGACAGAAATATTATTTAATATATCGCCCGCATAGCCAGGAACATTAAAAGAAATGGCATTAGCCCCATTAAAATTATATTGGTACAATTCCATCTGCACAGCAGGTGAAGAACATGTTGAGCACACGCCCCCCCCATTTGCAAAATGAGACACTGTAATTGAAGCTGGTACACCCCCTAAATTAGAGCGAGATGCATTATATTCTAATCTAGAAGGGTCTGACAAGTTAGGATCTGCATTATAAACTATTTGACCTATTTTACCAACTGAGATAGTAACTTCTGTAATGGCATTAAAATTTTGATGTTGTGCAGGTAGAGAAACATAGTCAGGGCATACACATTGTTTAACATCAAATTCAATTTTTACAGATTCACCCTCTTTTGCCCTGTTCTCTTTTATTCCATTTACCGAGATTGATAAATTATCAATGTCTGGAGAATATGTCCAGATGTTGTAAAACCAACTTTGTGAAGATTGATTACCAATTTTATCTGAAGCCTCTACAGTGACATTAATTCTTTCTATATCTTCAAAAGGCCATGATGGTTTGTATCTAACCATATATCCACTTGTGCTAGCGTCGGTATAAGGAGTAACATTCAAATCGGCAGTCACTTCAACATTTATGGCACTGCCACTTGAATTGGATTCACCTAAAAGGTACATCCTTATTGAATTCCTGTCTACTCCGGCAGCGTTTAGATCTTCAGTTATATAAACTTGGATATATTGTGTTGGAGTTCCCCACGCATTGTTTCCTGGACTGGTGTTAGAGAATAAAGGTCCAGAATTATCAATTTTTATTGTATTTGTAGTATTTGGCGAAGGCGGGATAACAATTACACTGTTTCCAGCTAAATCAACCATAGTAACATTAACATTGTAAAGGCCATTTTGTGCAGAACTCAAAATATTGGAAACCCCGATTATCTGATGATTACCACTGCCTACAATAGAATTACTGCCTGTGGTATTAATTGGAGTTGTAGTCTGCCCAATTATTGTTGCTCCACTGTATACGGTAATACGATAATATGCGGGATATGCTTCATTATAAGTAAATGTGATAGGGGCGATATCTCCAGCTTTAACTACTATTGGAGAAGAAGCTGTTGGCCTATTCACGTTCAAAATAGGTGTAGTGTTATCCCTTATCACCCATCTAGTAATGACCGTATCATTAGTTTCATTTGCAGTTGGGTCGCCATCTGCCCTAATATTTAGGATATTTAAGCTATTGTTATCCAATGTATAGGTATTGCCAACTGAAGGTAATGTAGTGTTACCCTCATAATATATTCCACCTATTGCAGTAGTTGAAGCGTTAACGCTAATAGATGCATTTTGAGTAAAAGTAAGAATATTGAGTGGATATACAACATTTAAATTCGGCCCAGCGTTTGTAATATCAAACTGCCATGGATGAACAATAATATTGCCCTTGTTATCTTTTATATATGCCACAGCAGAGTGAGTTCCTTGGCCAAACGTACCGGTATACTGAAGTTGAGAGCTTCCAGCCCACTTAGTATCTTTTACACTAGCATTTGCATAAAGAACAGCAGAATTAATGCCAGATCCACTATCTTGATAATTAATTTCTAAAGGAGGAGGAACTGGTACGGAAACAATTCTTGGCGGTGTTGAATCCTTTAATATGTTAAAGTTTTGAGTCAAAGTATTTCCAGCCCGGTCATAAGTTATAATTGAATGGGTATTATTTCCTTCAGCCAATTCAATATAGCGACGCCAAGTATGATTATCAAAAAATGAAGGGACCCCGTCATATCTCAATCTAATTGAACCATACATAATCCTATCTATACCACTTTTAGGGATAGTGCTATCAACTACAGTTGAATTAACGAAC
>LNGC01000121.1 GCA_001587715.1 Candidatus Methanofastidiosum methylothiophilum
AGGTACATTATTTTCTGCATGCCATCTTATAGTTTTTTGATTCTCATCAATTGCGCAAATCAAATCTCTCTTTGATCTCCCATCCAGTTCTGAATACCAAAAAAGAGGTATTGCCCCCCATGCATTGTTAATCGTTTCTTTCAACATGCTTCCCCATTTCATCAAATCATTTGTGCCCGCATAACATCTTAATAGAGGAAAGTTGCCTATTCTTGAGGACACATATATAGCCTCCAAATCTTCTTTATTTCTTAGGGGTACCCCGCCCCCACCTTCGTCTTGTGCAATTTGATCTGGCCCTATAGATATAATGTCAACAGTTTTGCTTTTTGCAATTTCTCTAACACCATCAACCGTTTTTTCAAGAGACGGTAGTCCGAAATGATGTCTAATTAAAGGAAATGGATAAAATTTTTCAATTCGTTCATATAGATTTTGGGAGTATTCCACAATGTAAGATTTTTTCTCTCTTCCAATTACCTTATCCAGAATTTCATTTTCAGTCTCTATTCCTCTAAAAACACCCTCAAAGATACCTACTTCTTCTGCTAATTCACACACTGCAGGCGTTCCTCCAAAGAAAAACTTTGATTTAATGTTATTTTCTTCAATAGAGAATTTTAACTTATTAAATAATAAATTAGCAGTTTCTGGGTCAAGTCTGTAACTTAGACCAACAATATCTGGATTTTTTTCTAAAATAATTTTTATTAGTTTTTCTGTATCAATACAAACACCTATAAAATCTGTATCGATGTTATTTTTATTCAACAAAGTCTCGAAATTCTTAATTCCTTGAACATGTATGCAGTTACCTATAGTTGCAAGAAGGGCCATCATACAATCTCACCAGCCATAAGCCTCTTTATAGTCTTTAAATCAAAATTCTTGATCCCCATATGATCCACAGTTCTCCCTTCACTCCAGAAATCTCTTTCCTGTTGGTAACATGCTATATTTATTAGTGAGTCAATACACTTTGTTTCTACGCCAAATTTTTTACCTAAAGACGACATTGGAACAAGACTCATTGGAACGTCTTCTAGAATATATCTGTGGTGAATAGTCGAGGGTGCCATAACACCTTTGTATGCTAGCGTAGTTTGTACAGATTCATAAAGATCCAAACCAGTTGAGCCATAAGAGAAATAGAGCCAGTCTTTCAAAGAGGGTACTCTTATCCCCACAGCTTCTGCAATCTTTATTCTTTCCTTATCCACACGCTCTAATACTTTAGCAACACCTGGTGAAATCCCTTCAAGATAATATTCAAAATTACCGTGATTTGATTCTACCCATCCAGTATTAAGTAACATTACACCAGGGTGAAACATAAGGGCAACATTTCCTAAACTTGTATGAAGAACATCTGATGTAGGTGTAAACTGTGGAAATGCCATTCTTAGTTTTTTTATAAGTTCAGGATTTTTATAGGATCTAACTGCAGAAACTGGAACTGATCTTTTTATATCAAATATTCTAACTTTATGAACTCCAAGTTTTCTTGCAACAAATAAAAAAGTCTGGGCCTCAGCAAAAATTATGTCTTCTCTAACTTTTCCTTGTTTTCTAAATAGGTTATATAACTCTAATGCACCACCTGTTCTACCTGGATTAAGAACAATTGTCTGTCCAGGTTTTACATACTTCACAAGTTTTTCTCCAATTTCTCTGTGACCATTTGCTGGTACAACTACCATTATTATATCTACGTCTTCAATAGATTTTTGAAAATCAGGGTCAATTTTGTTTAATTCTCCAAATCCTTCAATTTTACCTTCAACTTCTATTCCACCTGCATTAGCCAAAGCCTCCATCTTTTCTCTGTCTCTAGTCCATATGTTAACTGAAAAACCATAAACAGCAAGGTATCCTGCCATTGCAAGACCTCCATTTCCAGCACCTATCACGCAAAAAGAGGGTTTATTTCCTGCTGCATGTTTTATTTTTTCCATTATTTCATCTCTCAATTTATCAACCATCAAAATACACCTCGAGAGTATTTCTAATTTATAAAAAATAGAATCCTTATTGATATAGGAAATATTCATTTAAATAATTAATGGGACCGCCGAGATTTGAACTCAGGTTTCTGGCTCCCGAAGCCAAAAGGATGGGCCAAGCTACCCCACGGTCCCCTAACCTTATAAAAATCGTTATTATTAAAATATTTCGTTTATTCAAGCACGGAATGCATTTTTTTCAAGTCTTCTTCTTTCCTGTTGGTCCTTTCCATCAGAGACCCAATTAATCCTTCAAAGAATAAAAATGTAGAAACTTCAAAAAGCGTGCCTAAAGGAGCAAATGAAGGCACCTCATTATGAAATCCCTTCTGGACAAATCTTGTAGGGTCTGTTCTATGTTTCGCATCTATTATTATCGATTTGGTGGATTTTTTTGCTAATCTAGAATTTTTATTAGATGTAATCCCAATTAGGTTTCCTTTAATGGTCATAGCTATTTGTGACGCTAAGCAAACACTTTTTGTTTCTCCGGAGTTAGATATTGCAATAAGTAAGTCACCTTCTTCCATAGATGGAGTTATTGTTTCTCCCACAACATAAACCTTGAAACCTATCTGCATAAGTCTCATAGCAAAAGCTTTTCCCACAAGGCCACTTCTACCTGCACCAACAATAAATATTTTATTTGCTTTCAAAATCTCAGATATTACTTCTTCTACCGTATTCTCATCAATCTCTTCCATAACAGAACTTATTTCAGATATTATGTTCCTTACAGAGGATTTTACATTCATTATTTTTCACCCATTGCTTTTACAAGCCCATAAAATGTTGGGGCTACCGCTTCTACTCTTGATTTAAATTCAGGATGGAATTGAGTTCCTAAGAAAAAAGGATGATCTTTTATTTCTAGGACTTCCATAAGGCCACTTGGAGATATTCCTGAAAATACAAGGTGCTTATCTTTTAGAAGTTCATCTATATAATCCCTGTTTACTTCGTATCTGTGTCTATGCCTTTCATAAATCTTATCAGTCTTGTATAATGAATAGATCATAGAGTTTTTATCAAGGAGAATTTCTGAAGCTCCAAGCCTCATAGTTCCACCTTTAGATGAAATCTTCTTTTGCTCAGGCAGTAAATCAATGACAGGGTGTTCCGTATCACAAACTTCAGTTGTATTTGCATTTTTAAGGCCACATACATTTCTAGCGTATTCTATGACGGCAAGCTGGAAACCAAGACATATGCCTAAATAGGGGATATTGTTTTCCCTAGCATATTTTATTACATTTATTTTTCCCTCTACTCCCCTAGATCCAAACCCTCCCGGTACTAAAATACCATCGAATTTGTCTAGTTCATTTGATATTTTATTATTTTCAAACTCCTCTGCTTCTATCCAGGATATATTTGTTTTATAACAGGTTTTAAATGAAGCGTGCTTAAGTGCCTGAGAAATACTAAGATAAGAATCATGGAGGTCGGCATACTTACCTACAATCGCAAGGTTGACATCTTTTTTATAATCCTTGCAAAGAATTGATTTCCACAAGGTAAGATTTGGTTTCCCATCCATCTTAAATTGATCTAAAATTTTTTGCCCTATCTTTTCTTCATTAAAAATAAGGGGGATGTAATGAATATCATTAACATCAGGAGCACTGATAACATGGTCAACTCTCACATTTGTAAAAAGTGCAATTTTTTCTTTTGATTTTTCGTTTAACTTCTCAACACTTCTACAGACAATTATATGTGGACTAATACCGACTTCCCTTAGTGCTTTTACTGAGTGCTGAGTGGGCTTTGTCTTTGGCTCTCCAACAACACTTAGGTTCGGCACAAGTGTAACGTGGATAAAAACAACATCTTCTTCAATAGAAAGCTGTCTTAAGGCCTCGAGGAAGGGCATACTCTCAATATCGCCTACAGTTCCTCCAACTTCAATAACAGTTACATCATGGCCTTTTGCAACATTCCTTATCTCAGCTTTTATTTCGTCAGTGATATGGGGGATAATCTGAACTGTTTTACCAAGATAGTCGCCCTTTCTTTCCTTTTCAATGACTTTAAGATATACTTTTCCTGTAGTGATATTATGTGCCTTAGTCAGATGTATATTAAGAAATCTTTCGTAATTTCCAAGATCTAGGTCGACCTCTCCTCCATCATCCAAAACAAAAACTTCTCCGTGTTCAAAAGGAGACATAGTTCCCGCATCAACATTAACATATGGATCTATTTTAACAACGGTAACTTTGTGCCCCATTGATTGAATTATTTTAGATATGGAGGTGGTAGTCACACCCTTTCCCAGACCAGAAATAACTCCTCCGGTAACTACCACATATCTCATAGAAAGAGTTTAAATTTATTCCTTATATAGGTTTTTGTAATTGATAGAAGATTAATTAAATTCAATATTTATAAAATAAAAAATTAAATTATAAAGCTGGCGCATTCATAGCTACAAGTGATAATTCCCCATCGGTCAAATTCTTTAATTTATGTTTTCTACCCATTGGGAATATTACCATGTCACCCGGGCCAAGATCTGCATGATTTTCTTCACTATCCATCCAAACCCTTACTTTTCCCTCTATAACATAATATGCTTGATCTGCACTTGCATGATCATGCCAGTCTGCCCATCCACCCTTCTTAAAATCAGATCTTAATATCGAAATGTTCCCCGAAGGTTCTCCTTTCTTAAAGTACCAACGGGAATCACAGTCAAAATGGAGATTTGGGGTGAATATTGTTGTGTCCTTTTCATATTTAACTATCATTTCTCCCATACAATTCCTCCTTTACGGAACAATGGTAGTCCCGGTCTTTCCTTTTAATGCATCTTCAGCTTTGTTAAGGGATGTAATAACGGCCTTTTTGCCCTTTGCTTCTTCTATGAATCTTATACAAGCCAAAACTTTGGGCCCCATACTACCTGCAAGGAAGTGGCCTTCTTTCATATATTTTTTAGCTTCCGCAACTGTCATTTTATTGACAGGCTTTTGATCAGGCTTTCCATAGTTCAAATAGGCGACTTCCACGTCTGTAAGTACTAAGAATATATCAGCTTCAACTGCCTCTGCAAGTCTTTCTCCGGCCTTATCCTTATCAATTACACCATCAATTCCCATTAGCATGCCATTTTTGTCCTCTACAACAGGTACTCCACC
>LNGC01000122.1 GCA_001587715.1 Candidatus Methanofastidiosum methylothiophilum
ATCCAATGTATTTCTTGTGAAATCTGAAAATGTTCTGATGCCTCGTTCACACAGCATGACCTTCTCATTCCCCCCTGCAAGAATGTACTCTGCGGCTGAAAGGAATTCTTTCAGTGTGGCCCACATTCCCCTCTTCAGAAGAACAGGTTTGTCGCATTTTCCAAGCTCTTTTAATAAAGCGTAGTTCTGCATGTTTCTAGTTCCAACTTGTAGTATATCTGCATACTCGGCTACAAGATTTACATCTCTTGTATCCATTACTTCGGTGCATATTGGAAGCCCAGTTTCTTCCTTTGCTTCTAATAAAAATTTCAGACCTTTTTCTCCAAGACCTTGGAAGTCTTTAGGTGCTGTACGTGGCTTGAATGCGCCCCCTCTTAGGATAGTGGCCCCTGAGCTTTTTACCTCCTTTGCGATGTTAATAATCTGATCCTCGCTTTCTACAGTGCATGGCCCCGCCATTACGACAATCTTTTTACCACCTATTTCTGTACCATCTACCTTAATTACAGTATTCTCTTTGTTAAAGGCTCTAGAGACTAATTTGTAAGGCTTTGATACTCTTACAACTTCTTCTATGTAAGGTGTCGCCCTTAATCTTTCAACATCACTTTCATCTATCGAAGACACATCTCCGATTACACCAATTATAGTTCTATTCTCTCCCTGCGACAGGTGAGTATTGAAACCAAGATCTTTTATCTTTCTAATGGTCTCTTGAACTTGGCTTTCTTCTGCACCCATCTTCATTATTATTATCATTTATATCTCCCTCCCAACTGCTTTTGCTATCTGTTTTAAATCTTCCATGAGTTTTGAAAAGGCACTCAAGGAAATAGTTTGATCTGCATCACTTATTGCCCTATCTGGGTCAGGATGTGTTTCTATCAATAATCCATCTGCACCGCAGGCAACTGATGCTTTGGCCATAGGCAAGACTAAACTCCTCCTACCAGTACCATGACTTGGATCCGATATTATAGGCAGATGGCTCTCATCTTTTATGGCCGGAATTATACTAAGATCAAGAGTATTTCTAGAGTAATCCGAGAAAGTCCTGATACCCCTCTCACATAGTATGACTTTTTCATTTCCCCCGTTCATTATGTACTCTGCAGCCCCAAGAAATTCTGCCATTGTTGCCCACATTCCCCTTTTTAGAAGAACTGGCTTGTCACATTTTCCGAGCTCTTTTAATAATGTGTAATTTTGCATGTTTCTAGTCCCTACCTGAAGAACGTCAGCATATTCGGATAAAAGTTCTACATCCCTAGCATCCATGATTTCAGTTACAATGGGGAGGCCTGTTTCTTCCTTTGCTTCGTACAATAATTTTAACCCTTCTTCTCCAAGTCCCTGGAAATCTTTGGGGGATGTACGTGGTTTGAATGCTCCGCCTCGTATCATGCTTGCGCCTGATTTCTTTATCTTCTCGGCCACTTCCATTATCTGTTCTCTGTTCTCAACTGAACATGGCCCTGCAAATACAACAATCTTCTTTCCACCTATCTTTACTCCTTCTACATCTATTATAGTCTGCTCTTTTTTGAAGTCTTTTGAAACTAATTTGTAAGGCTTTGAAACAAATACTGTGTTTTCTACACCTTTCATTGCCCTAATCCTGAAGAAGTTGTCCTCTCCAATCTTACTGATATCACCTATTACGGCAACTACCATCCTTTCTGCACCTAAATTCAACTGCGTTCTAAGACCAAGGGATTGTATCGTATCTATGACTCTATTAACATCCTCCTCCTCAGCCTTTGCTTTCATTATAACAATCATTTTTGTTCCTCCAATATCTTATTTTGAATAAGTTTTGAATGGGAAATAATTATCCCAAAGACTTCCGAAACGAACTTTTCATTAATATTATTCGTTCTGGCATCTCTTTCAAGTTTAAGAAAAAGTGTTTTCTCTCTATCTCTATCCTCTACCGGAATGCCCTTGTCTTTTTTTAGGGCAGCTATCTTCCTCGATACTTCCATTCTTCTTGAAAGCAGACCTATAATATCCTCATCGATCCTGTTAATTTCTTCTCTAAGAGCCTCTAAAGAACTCTCCATAAAAATAACCTCCTTAAAAGGGGATTGGAAAGAGAAACTAAGGATTCGGCCAGTGAAAGGTATCAATACCTAAAGCTAAAACAATAATATAATTTTCTTGATACCGATTCGGAAGACCTAATCTTTCCCATCATAAAAATTTAATTAAAATGAGTATTTAAAACTTTCGGGATTATTTCTAATAAGCATTAGGTTTATAAGTGATTTTTTATCTTTTCATCTAATGGATTGTTCTGATTCTAGGTCGGGTATGTGTAAAGTTGATACCCATATCCACACAAAATATTCTGGAAATTCTAAAAAAATCCCCGTTATTCCTGACTGTATTTCTAGACCTGAAAAGATTCTAAAATATGCCGATAAAAGGGGGATAGATTTCTTAGCTATAACTGATCATGATACTATAAGGGGCGGCATTGAAACAGAAAAACTTGCACCTTCCAGAATAATAGTCGGAGAAGAAATATCAACATCAGATGGTGAGTTACTTGGTCTTTTCTTGAATGAGACTATTCCACCAAATTTATCCGCTGAAGAATCAATAGATATGATAAGGGGCCAAGGTGGCCTTGCTATAGTACCTCATCCGTATAGCGTAATTTGCCCGTGCTTTAAGGACCTAATACATAAACTAAATTTTGATGGGATTGAAGTTTTCAATGCATTTCACAGAGACGGCATACTAAATAGAAAAGCATCAGAAGAAAACAAAAAAATTAAAAATGCCTCAATCGCCGGAAGTGACGCACACACAGAAAGAATGGTGGGAAATGCATACACGCTATTCGAAGGTAACACTATAGAAGATTTCTATAAGGCTGTAAAAAAGAAAAAGACAATTCCCCAAGGGCATGTAGCCTCAATGAAGCAAACGATGTTGTGGAGTTGGAATACGGGGTATTATATAATGAAAAGGTCTATGAGGAATATTATGAAAGGAAACGACGTCAAAAAGAATACGGGGCTATTCATCGGCTCTGGTGTATCTATTATCCCAGTTGCCCCAATAATAATGGCGTACGTTTTAAATCGTTACCATGATAAAAAGGTAAAAAAGAATTATCCCTGGGAATCCTTTATGTTTTCTTACATGGGTTATAAAAAAAAGATATTATAATATAACTGAAGATTTGTATTCCCCAAATACTTTTCTTAAGCTGTCACTTATCTCCCCAAGAGTTGCATAAGATTTAACAGCCTCAATAATTAGGGGCATGAGATTTTTGTCGTTTCTTGCAGCGTCCTCGATTTTCTCTAAAATATCTTCAACCTTGACATTATCTCTTTTTGCTTTTAATTTTTTTAGTTTTTCAATCTGAATTTTTTCCACTTCAGGATTTAACTTAAGAAGTTCTTCAGGCAATTTTTCTTCCATAGTAAATTTATTCAAGCCCACGACTATTACATCCTTTTTTTCAATTGCTTTTTGGTACTTGTAAGCACTATCCTGAATCTCCTTTTGGACATAGCCCCCTTCAATGGCCTTAACCATCCCACCCAGGGAGTCAATCTTGTCAAAGTACTTATTTACTTCCTCTTCAATCTTATTTGTCAAATATTCGACATAGTATGAACCTGCAAATGGGTCAACTGTGTCTGCAACACCACTTTCATGTGCAATTACTTGTTGAGTTCTAAGGGCTACTGTAACAGCTTTCTCTGAAGGAAGTGCAAGTGCCTCGTCCATTGAATTTGTATGCAGTGATTGTGTTCCTCCTAGAACAGCCGCCAATGCCTGCATTGTTACCCTTATGATATTATTCTCAGGTTGTTGTGCAGTGAGTGTACTTCCCCCAGTCTGGGTATGGAATCTCAACATCATAGCTTTTTGGTCTTTGGAGTCGAATCTTTCTTTCATTATTTTTGCCCATATTCTTCTTGCAGCCCTGAATTTTGCTATCTCTTCTATGAAATTGTTATGTGCATTAAAAAAGAACGATAGCCTTTTTCCAAATTCATCTACCTGTAAACCTGCTTTTATGGCCGCCTCAACGTAGGCAATACCGTCTGCAAGTGTGAAGGCAACTTCTTGAGCTGCAGTTGCTCCGGCTTCCCTGATGTGGTATCCGCTTATACTGATAGTGTTCCACTCAGGAAGATTCTTAGTGCAGTACTCAAAAATATCTGTAATTATCCTCATTGATTCTTTTGGAGGAAATATATAAGTCCCTCTTGCGACATATTCCTTTAGGATATCGTTTTGTATAGTGCCTCTTAATTTTTCAGGTGCAACGCCTTGTTTTTCGCCTACGGCGATATACATTGCCAGGAGAATTGCTGCTGTTGAGTTAATAGTCATAGACGTAGAAACTTTGTCCAAGGGTATCCCATCAAAAAGAGTCTCCATATCCTCTAGTGAATCTATAGCAACTCCGACCTTTCCAACTTCACCAAAGCTCATTTGATTATCTGAGTCGTAACCTATCTGCGTGGGAAGGTCGAATGCAACCGAAAGTCCCGTCTGACCTTCAGATAATAGATACTTGTACCGCCTATTTGTTTCCTCTGCAGAGCCAAATCCAGCATATTGTCTCATTGTCCAGAGCTTTCCCCTGAACATATTTGGTTGTACCCCCCTAGTATAGGGATATTCTCCGGCATTGCCAAGATCTTTTGTATAATCAAAATCAACAATATCAAGAGGAGTATATTGAACATCCACCGGTATGTCAGAGGACGTGAAAAATTCCTTTCGTCTCTCTGGAAATTTCGTTATTGTCTTTGAATACTTCTCCTTTTTCCAAAAATCAATTTTTTCTTTAAGACTAGCCAAAACAACGATATCAAACATGAATAATCACTTTCCTATAATATTATAGAATTCACTTATTATAAGTTTTATTATGCTCCTGTGAAGACTTATAAATAAGATGCAAGGAGATTTTCCATGGAAGAAATCTCTGAAGATTCAAATCTTTCAGCCTTTGGTGATGCTGTCGTGAACTTTCTATATTCTGTTGCAAAATCAAAAGTGCAGGG
>LNGC01000123.1 GCA_001587715.1 Candidatus Methanofastidiosum methylothiophilum
AACAATCCCCCTGCAACAATTAATAGAATAAGACCCAAAACAATAAAATCATTTCTTCTTGCCATAGTTATCACCATTGAAATTATTATATATTAAATATAATACCTATTTATATTTATCGGAAACAATTAAATATTTCGCTAAATATTGAAGAAAATAAAGCTATTATGCGTGTTTTATGGGATAACGTGCCCCACAAGCTTCACACTGCAGAAAAGTAATCCTATCTTCCCTAATAATTCTAGTATCGGGCCTGTTACATTCAGTACAAATTACTGACTCTTTGGCATACTTTTCAATCTTTTCACTTATGACTGAGGATGAAAATTTTCCCTGAAAAATTGCTTCCTGTCCACTCATATTTCCTGCTGTGGCAAGTTCCCTTAGGATATATTTTAAGAATGGCTCAACATCCCTGTTTAGAACTTGGGCTATCTCCCTGAAATTCTTAACTATTGTTCTGTTACCCATTATAAAGGAGTCTGCTCTGGGAATTTCAAATCTGTTTGTTTCAAAGACATTGATGGGCAAAAGCTCTTCTGCCCTCTTTAGAAGGGATTCGTAGTCTGTTTTTTCATCTCCCATATCGCTCAAGTGATTTTTCTAATTTATAAAGTTACCGAAAGTTTTAAATCGGATATCAGATTTTCTATATTACCAGCCGGGTAGGGTAGTGGTCAATCCTGCGGGGTTTTGGTCCCCGCGACAGCGGTTCGAATCCGTTCCCGGCTATCACTTTCTTCCTCAATATATTTATATAATAAAATCCTTTAACTTGTAAGATATAATGTCCAGAAAATTATTTGCATTAATTGTTATTATCAGTTTAGTTGCCACGGCAGTTGGTTGCAGCTCCCCCGATAAAAATCAAACGGCAAAGGATGTATTAAAAGATTGGCGAGGCCAGGATTTTGAGTTAAATGAACAGAGTACCACCCCAAGCAACACCAAAGGAGAAACTCCATCAGGCTCGATAGAATGCCCAATACAGATAACAGATTATCGCCAAAGAATTGACGGAAATATGGTTTATATCGAAGGAAATGTCTATAATTACGGAGACTCAAGCTACAAAAATCCAAAAATAACATGTGCAAAGCTCTATATTTTTTTCTATAATAAAAATGGTGACCTCATAGGTGAAGAGTCTTCTTATTTGAATATCGGTGAACTTAGCTATGGTGAGAAGTATCATTTCAGTTTCAGCACAAATATAAAATCAGGCACAGAAAGATATCTAGTCAAAGTAAGGTGTTGCAGTAGATGAAAACTGGTGTAGGGCAAACTCTTGCAATATCGTTTGGTTTCTGTAACGAAAATAAGAAACTTTTCATACCGACTCTTTTATCAATGTATATAGTTTACTTTTTTTCACTGTTTTTGAACAATTATTTTTATCACAATATCGATCAAATCCTTAATACGCAATACCTAACTTTGGGAGAAAAATCTACATTTTTTAAAGATATACCCTCATTTTTACCGCCACAGTTCTCTGAAGTTTTTCTATTTCTTTTCAAAGGGGATCTACTTGCACCTTTTACATCATTTTTAATGGGTATGATCTATATAGTTGGGGTAGCGATTCTATTTTTTTTAGTTGAATCGATGTATCGGGGAAAAAAAATCAATTATAATACTTTCTTGAAATCTTTTCCAAAAATAGTTATTTCAAGCATAGTTACAGTCGTGTTAATAGTTATTGGGATTATGGCCTACGTATTGCCTGGAATTTTTCTTGTATATATTCTTTATTATGTAGTTCCTGAGTCAACTTCGAGGAGGGATTCATTATTCACTAGCATAAAGAATGGGATTTCACTAGTCTACAAAAATCCAGATTACACACTGGGGCTTCTTGCTGTAATAACTGCTACAATATTCTCATTGAATTATATCCTGCTTCATTTAAATGATCTGGGGGTGCTTGGAGAGAGGGGGATAATACTAGATCTATTTTTTATCCTGATAAGAGGGATTGTTTACACATGGGCTTTGATATCAAATATGGTGGCATATCTTAGACTAGAGAGTTAATTATCTCTTCAACTTCTACTTGAATCTCTTTTATTATGCCTTCATAATTTTCGGTTAAAGAGCCACCCCCTTGGGCAAAGTTTTCTCTGCCGCCACCTCTGCCATTGAATCTGGAAAGAATTGAATTTAGGAGATTTCTCATGTCATAGTTAATATCTCCTGATCTGCCACAGATGACAAATATACCATCGTCAATTAAAAATAGAACTAAAAATGTCTTTGACTGCTCTATCAACTCTCCAGCCCTTTTAATCAATATTTTTCTATCAATTCCTTTTAAAAGTTCAAAGTAAAGCTTTGTTCCTGAGATATCTTTTGGGGCAATTGACTCAAAGCTCTTTTGTGAAAATTCAGCTAGATTTTGCTTATATTTATCATTGTCTTTTAATAGGTTAGAAATAGTCCTCTCAACATTTTCAGGAGCAGATTGAAGTAATTCCATCGATGCCAAAGAGATCTTTGATAGATTCAATGCTTCGTCTTTAGCTTTTTCAGCCACCTCAAACTCTAATCTGTAAGAACTCTCCCCAGTCTTATTGACTTTAGTTAAAAGAAAGAAATCAATTTCTTTTGTAGAGCCTACATGATCTCCAGAACATGCTGCAAAATCATAATTTTCTACTTCAACAATCCTTACTTCTTCAGTCTGGATTCTATCAAGCTTTATCCTGATATCGGGGAATTTTGTAACGACTTCTTCTTTCTTGGAATTGTGGACAATTACTTTCCTGTTTTCAAAAATAATATTGTTTGTGAGCCTTTCAGCTTCAAGGAGTTTTTCCCAGGTGAGATTTCCTTCATATTTTATGTAAAGCGCATTCTTTTCTTCCTTTATAGATATCTTATCCAAAGATACTTCTGGCATTACTTTAGAAAGTGAACGAAAAAATATATGCTCCCCAGTATGGGCTCTTTTATCTTTCATAGAAAAGAATAACAGTGGCCAAATAAAACCTTTACGCTATCCAATCTTGGAGACAACTAAGTTGATGAAGCTTTTTCCTTCCTTTAAGAGCTTTTTTCCAGAATCCGTTATAATGTAATATTTCCTGTTTGGCCTTCCATTTTCTGAATCTTCCCATTCAGATGTTACATATCCGCCTTTTTCAAGATTATAGAGCACAATATAACTTGTAATCCTAGCCGGTGCAAATGAAAAGTTTTTTTCTATTTCAGCCTTAACTTCATAAGCATACATCGATTTACGAGATAAGAGGCTTAGGATGTATATCCAGAGAACTTCAGTTGTAAGCTTTTTTTTGAGTCTTTCGAGAGGCATTTATGCACCTTTAATATTTTATCACCATAAACTATTTAAATCTTTATAATACTCTAAAAAATATCATGTCGTCTTTTAGGAGGTACCTATATGGGAGAAATTAGGGTTGCAATTGCAGGAGTTGGCAATTGTGCTTCATCACTTGTTCAAGGAATTGAATATTATAGAAACAATGGCACAAAAGAGATAATTGGTTTGATGAATGAGAATTTAGGTGGTTACAGACCTCAAGACCTAAAATTCGTCGTTGCATTTGATATTGATAAAAGAAAGGTTGGAAAGGATATCAGCGAAGCTATATTTGCAAGCCCAAACTGCACGAAAACTATTTACAAAAATATCCCAAAGTTTGGAGGAAAGGTTATGATGGGTCCCGTACTAGACGGATTTGCAGCCCATATGGACGATTACTCCGAGGACAGAAGATTTGTAGTTTCTGACGAGAAGCCTTGCGATGTCGTATCTGAGCTTAAAAAGCATAAGGTCGATGTTCTGATAAACTATATGCCAGTTGGATCAGAAAAGGCTACAAAATTTTATGCTGAAGCCGCACTTGAAGCTGGAGTGGCATTTGTTAACTGCATGCCGGTCTTTATAGCTTCAGATGAGAGATGGGCAAAAAGATTCGAAGATGCAGGCATTCCAATCGTTGGAGACGATATTAAGTCTCAGCTTGGTGCAACAATCGTACATAGAGTCCTTACAAAACTATTCCAAGACAGAGGAGTCATAATAGACAGAACTTATCAGTTGAATACTGGAGGAAACACAGACTTTCTCAACATGCTTGAAAAGGATAGATTAAAATCCAAGAAGATATCAAAAACTGAAGCGGTCCAGTCCCAACTTGATATTCCCTTGCATCCAGACAATATTCACATTGGCCCATCAGATTATGTCCCATGGTTAAATGACAACAAGCTCTGCTTTTTGAGGCTAGAGGGAAGAGGATTTGGAGATATACCTTTGAACTTGGAACTAAGACTTTCAGTAGAAGACTCACCAAACTCAGCAGGTGTTGCAATTGATGCAATAAGATGTGCAAAACTCGGCCTTGATAGGGAGATAGGCGGACCACTGACATCAATTTCAAGCTACACTATGAAGCACCCACTAATCCAGTATTCAGACTCTGAAGCAAAGATTAAAGTCGAAGAGTTTATCTCTGGAAAACTTGAGCGCTAAAGAAAAACTTAAATATCTATTTTTTTCTCTTATTCTATGAAGAACTTAATAGTCATCTTGTTGATATTTGGTATAATATCTTCTTTTAGTGGGGTATTAGGGGAAGAAAAATCTAACCCAGTTATCTGGAAATACAAAACAAGCAGCTGGGCAACCGCCGTTAAAACTACAGAAACTGGAGCATATAATGCAGCAAGCTCAATTGATGGGTCATTTTACTTTTTTGATAAATCTGGAACTGTTCTATGGAAACTTGACCTTGGAAAAAGGATTACTTCAATAATCTTCTCTGAGGACATGTCAAAAGTTACAACTTCAGTCGGTGAGAGGGTGTATACTTATTCAACTTCTAAAGGAGATTATTTAAATAGTTTTAAATCCGTGCAAGGGGGTTTTTTGACAACTACCCCAGACACTACCTATGTTGGGGGTAGCTCATCAAACGTATATGCTATGGTCTATAAAGATGGAAGGCCACTATGGGATTACAAAACTGAAGGTAAAGTCAATGATGTTTCTATAACTCCAGA
>LNGC01000124.1 GCA_001587715.1 Candidatus Methanofastidiosum methylothiophilum
CTACCACTTGAGCTTCTAAAAACTTCACTTTCAACTCAAGCATTTCTTCATCATACATTAGTTGCTTAATTTTTAGGATTAAACCTTGAAACTCATTAAAATCCACTTGTACTTGCATTTTATAACTCCTCAAATCTTTTTAAAATTGATAAAAGAAAATGATAATCTTCTCTTTCACTTAAATAGTCTTTATTCTCTAAAATATCATAGTTTAAGTTTTCTTTAAATCCAGGAAACCCTAAATTTTTCGCTAAAATATTTGATATAACTTTCTCAGATTCTCCAAGAGCTCTCGAAATCTCTGTCACAGAATAACCACGTAAACACAAATAGCACGGGTAATAGTCCGCCCGTCTATCTATTTCGTCTTCAGAAATTCATGAGATATATGACAATGCTTTACGTAGTTGTTCCCATTTCATACTTAGTCACTCAATAAAATATCTTCACTAATATCTCGTTGTATTCTAGTAATCTCATTAATAAGCCATGCAAAATCAACTATATCCATAACAATAAAATCCTTTACACCACTTCTAGCATTTTCAAAATGCGCTACTAATGCCGGAAAACTGTTTGTCTGCAAAGCTTCAGTTTTAATCTTGTCCAACCACTCTTTTCTAAGATGAAAATACTTTCCTTCTTTGTTTTCTTTCATGTACCCATTCTTCGCCTCTAATCGCAATTTTTTAGGAAAATATTCTACTTCTCCAACAATATCTCCACATAACAATCCTTCATGCAAAGCGGTTCCCATAGCGCCGCTAGCTGGTACTTTTTTGAACCTAGCACCATTTATTAATTCGTTTAGCTCAACTGTCATGTCTCGCTCAAATTTAGAACCTTTCTGTTTTTGCTTGTTAGTCATCAAATTTATACCCCTTTTTATCAAAATTAGAAATTCTCCCACAACTTTCTTCATACTTCAATGGGTATATACCACTCTTCCCATGCCGATTTTTTGCAATAATCAGCTCAAGAATATCATTCTTTGCTTCTTTATTATAATAAGCGTCTCTATATAAAAAGATAATCAAATCTGCATCTTCTTCAATATTACCAGATTGCCGCAAATCTGATAGCATCGGTCTTTTATCATCCCTCGTTTCTACACCACGATTTAATTGTGATAATAGAATAATACCAATGTTTAAACTTTTAGCTAAAATTTTAAGTCTTCTGGTAATCCTACCCAACTCATGTGTTTGACCTTCATCCCGTTCTGTCATCAATTGTAAATAATCAATTAATACAATCTTTACACCATGCTTTCTAACCATTTCTCTGGTAACATTCTCAATGTATTCGATTGTCGCTGAAGCATTTGTATCAAGAATGATTTTTTTCTGCTTAAATACTTCTATAGCATCTTTAATTTTATCTCCCATAGGTTTATCAATAAAACCACGACTAATCAATAATGTATCAATTCCAGTTTCAATCCCTAAAAATCTTTCAAAAATCGCTTGCTTATTCATCTCAAGTTCAAAGACAAGAACCGGATTCTCCGTTTTTAGTGCAATATTACAAAGCAGCTGTGTTTTCCCCATTCCAGGACGACCACCAATAACCCATAAATGAGATGGAATAATCCCATTCGTAACTAAATCTAAGTCTTCAATACCAAGATGTAACCCAGTAATCCCAGGATTATTAATCTTATTCTCTAACTCTTTTATCCCAACAGAAACAAAGCTGCTTAATAATTCCGTGTCTTGTGTAACACTTACATTTGAAAGCTTGCTAAGTAAATTTTCAAGATTTGAAATAGTTTCTGAAACATTATTACCATTTTTTAATGCTTCTTTTGCTTCACTTAATTTTGATAACAGAAGTCTTTTTTGAAAGTCTAAAATTACTTGTTCTGCATAAATTTTATAATTTGCTCTATCACAATCTAAACCAAATAAATAAGTGATTACGCTCTCGTTTACGTCTTTTAACTTACCTTTAGTCTCTAAATGCGAAATAAGTAAATTCTCAGATAATACTCCACCATTGTTTACCAACTCTTTAATAGCCCCAGCAATAGTTTGATAAATTGTAGAACTATAAACATATGTTGGGACTTCAATAATCGAAAGAACTTCAGGATAGTTTAACTGCGTTGCCAGAAGAATTTCCTCTGTATTCATTTATTTTTTCTCTCCAATCTTCTGCAAACTGATATGAAAAATTCTTTGTAGACTCTAAAAAATTCTTCTTACATAAATAAAATAGAATTCCGCCAATTTTATCTGTATTCAAAGTATCACTTGCTACAATGTCTAATATCGCTTTAAAAACAACTTTCCAACCATATAATTTTGTCGCTTTTCTAAAAACAACTAATTCACTTGTATTCCCTTGCTTATCCATACAAGCCCAATAAAACATCGCTAATAATTTACCCCTATCTTTTTCTTCTTGTAATAATAATTCCCAATAAGTGTTCGCAAGATTTTCCATGGTTTCACTACTAAAACTTGTTTTGCAAACCCCATACCAATAATGATATGGGGTTTGCAAATTGAATTACTTATCTATCCAAACAAAGAATCAACTGCATTTTGAATGTCTTCTACTACATCCTCAGATACAGACTGTACTTCTGCGCTACTCTGAGAATTCCGTGAATTAAGCACATCTCTGATAGTAACTCCCTTATAAATAAGCTTCATTTCGTCATTGCTCAATCTAAGATAATGTGCATCTTTTAGATTATGCAACGTAAGGTTACTAATCTCTTCCGGCACAAAAACTTTGGATGGGTTACTGTTAACTTGAAAGTCTTGTTCTTTCTTGTCATTAGGGTCTACGCGGATGACAAAATTCCACGCTTGAATTGGTGGGATTTCCCCATCAAACTTCTCAATAATTTCTTGGTAATCATCCTTATCATCTACCATTGTAGATGGGTCAATAAGAAATTTTTTCAACTTGTCAAAAATCTTAATCCCGATTCGCAAAATATGAACTCGATTCAAAGACTGCGGCTGAACTCCGACAAGCGAAGCTTTGCAGCTGTCACATGTCAAAACTTGAGTATCCTTATAATATTCCCCACAATTTGGACAAATAATTGCTGGAGTAGTTTCATAAACATTTAGCAAATACTTTGTTGATACTGGAAAATAATTTGGATGACTGCGAAAAGTCTTCGGATTTTCTCGATACAACTGACGATTTGTTTCACAGAATTCACAATCTTTTCCGTTACATTCTACAAAAGCACGCAACTTTGGGATGTAATGAACATCTAGCACTTCAACATCATTTGATAAAATTTTAAAATTTGTTCTTTGGCCAAGAAAAACAAATGGCAGTTTTTGATATTTTTGGCTCTTTTTATTGGTAGTTTGAACTTCTTCAATTTTCATTTTAATTACTCCTGTGTTTTAGTAAGATTATTTAGCAGCAGCTGAACGTTTTCTTGTGTCTGTAACAATAATTCTTGTGGGTCAATTGTCATATCTTGCATATATTGTGCTGCACAAACTCTTTCAGCAATTTGCAAATACCGTATAATTGTTGACAAATTTTTAACATTCAATCCAAGCTTGTCATCAATTGTTAGCTCAAATTCTAGTGTCAGCGGCTCATATTGAGTTACTTGATATGTTCTTTTATGACTTACATTCATTATTCCTCCAATTCAAATAAGTTTAGTTTATTAACTGTATTATAACACATTTTTTTAATCTTGTCAAGTGTCTCAGAACTGTTAGACAAATACTCTAGTGTGGCTTGTAATCCCAGCCCTAACTTTTCATCTTCAAACTTATATAGCGGCCCAGACAAAGTTATTACACCCAGTTCCTTAGCAAAATTAACAATGTCTTTTAATTTATCAATTCCTTTTCCATAGATTAATGGATATGTGTTCGTCCTAAAACTTTTGCCATTTGAATTTTTCTTAATTACATATTTTACTAAATTACCAACAATAGCATCACCTTCTTTCAAATCTTCAGCTTTCGATAACATGATGTTCAAAGAACTTGCATGTTCTAGCGCATAACCACCAGGCGTTGAATACCCGCCAACATAAGACCCAATCTTAGCTCTGACTTGATTTACAATCACTACAGCAACATTATTAGCGTTAATCTGATGAAAGTAAATCCTAACAAATTTTGTAAACAATGAAGGAATTAGAGCTACGTCTCTCTTTTCGAAATCTACTTCATCTTTCTCTTTCTTTGGCGCAAGAGCACCAACACTATCTAGAATAACTAATGAAAATTTTTTACTTTCTATCCCCAAACCTAGAACATTTAGCGCATCTTCAGCTGTATTCGGTTGTACGATAATAAACTTCTCATCTTTCTGATTATGCTTAGCCCCAACAATGTATTCTGCATATTCAATATCTAGTTTATTCTCTGCGTCAACATATAAGACATTATTACCACTTTGAACAGCCTCTCTAGCAATAGATAATGCTAGTGTAGTTTTTCCAGCCCCAGGTGCACCATAAATTGTTGTGATTCTACCCATAGGAATTCCACCAATTTCTGTACATATATCTAGGCTTGGTGACCCAGTCGAAATTGATTTTATTGCTGGTTCAGGAATTACATCATCACCAAATTTCGATTTAATTTCTTCTAAAAAATTATCAAACGATTTCTTTGCCATAACGTCTCTCTTGAAGCATCTTATGAAGATTCTCAGTCGTTGTTACAATACAAGTATCAACATTGTCCGCCGGATTGCTGCTATAAATAATAATGTTACCACTTGCATCATAACGATATGGAACTTCTTCTAGAGTATCTTTATTAATTATAATAAAATTTGTCATTTTTTTTCTCCTAATGTGTCCAATACTTTTCAACGTTACTTTCAACAACGGCTGGAATTTCGCCTAGATAAGGCTGCTCAGCTAACAGCATTTGTTCTTCTACAAATTTCTTTATTTCATCAGCATATTCCTCTTTTGCTTCAATTAGAATTTCATCATGAACTGTCCCAATAATCTTAAGTTTATCACCAAATGGATTATTGTAATAAATGTTACACAGCGCTTGCTTTAGAATGTCTGCACC
>LNGC01000125.1 GCA_001587715.1 Candidatus Methanofastidiosum methylothiophilum
CCGATCCCTAAAATAAAATTTTTAATCATCGGAGCATTTTTTTCCCCATAAAGAGATGCTTTCAATTCAGAGAAAATTGCACCTTCATGGCCAAAGGAAAAAGATCTATCGAGTACTCCTACAAATGAAACTTTTGATAAAGCTTTAATTAATTCTTCTGAAGGAAATGGCCTGAACATTCTTAATCTTATAATTCCTACCTTTAATCCCTTTTTTCTGAGTATATCTACAGTTTCTTTAACAGTTCCAGCCGCAGCACCTGAGACAATCAGAATTACTTCTGCATCATCTGTATTATAATGTTCAAGAGGTCCAGTATACTTTCTTCCAAATTCTTTATAGAAATCTTCTTCTATTTGATTTAATTTCGGGATTACGCGTTTCATTGCTTCGTGAATTTTATATCTGAATTCAGGATACCATTGGTGGGGCATTGAAAGAGATCCGATACTAGTTGGATTATCTATATCCAGAGGATAGGCAGATTCGTATTGTGGTAAGAACTTATCAACGAATTCTTGGTCAGGAATATCAACTATTTCTGAAGTATGAGATAAATAAAAAGCATCTAAACCTATCATCGCTGGCAATTGTATATCTTTATCCTCACATAATTTATAACAAATTATAATTGTATCTAAGACTTCTTGATTACTTTCGGCATAAAATTGGATCCATCCGGTATCTCTCTGTGATATCATGTCTGTATGTTCGACCCATACATTCCAAGGCGGGGCCAGGGCCCTATTGACATTTGCCATAACTATTGGGGCCCTTGCTCCAGAAGCCCAATGAAGGAGTTCATGCATTAAGACTAATCCTTGAGAAGATGTTGCAGTAAATGTCCTTGCCCCAGTATGAGAAGCTGCAATACAGGCTGCCATTGCAGAATGTTCTGATTCTACATGGAGATATTCAGCCTTAAGTTCTCCGTCTGAAACAAATTGTGCAAGCTTTTCGACAATAATTGTCTGTGGAGTTATTGGATATGCAGCGATTACTTCTGCTCTAGATAATCTTGCGCCCCATGCAGCAGCAACATTTCCCGTCATTATCTTTTTTACCATTATTTGCCCTCCCTGTCCATTCTAATGGCTATTTTAGGGCATTCATGAGCGCATATCCCACATCCTTTACAATAGTCATAATTAATAATAGGAAATCCTTCTTCATCAACATCTATAGATATGTCAGGACAACATCTCCAGCAAATACTACACTTAATGCATTTTTCTTTTTCAATTACTGGCCTAAAGACTCTCCAAGTTCCAGTTTTTTGATTAAGAGATGGAACATTTGATACCGGCGCTTCCGGCAAATCCTTAATTGATATTATTTTTTCTAATATTTTCATATGATCATTACATTAGTGTTTTATCATAAGCCTGCTTTGCGGCTTTAATATTTTCCTCTTTTTTGGAAGGTGCACTTTCGTTTATTGCTAATATTATAGATTCAAGCATTACCTCGCCTGATATTTTAGCAAATGCACCAAGGATAGAAGTATTCACAATTGGGGCCATTTTTGAGCCCAGTTTGTTTTCTATTGCTATTGATGTTGCATCAACAGTTGCCGTCTTAAAAGAAAGACCATAATATTTGGGATCTTTATCTGAATTTATCAAGATTATTCCATCTTTACTCAAGCCAGAAGTCACATCAGTTACATCCATTAGTGTTGGATCAAGAACAACAATATAATTTGGAGTATAAACTTGGCTTTTTATTTTGATTGGATTTTTATCTATTCTCGTAAAGGAAGTAACGGGGGCGCCTCTCCTCTCCACACCGAAATATGGGAAGGCTTGGACATATTTTCCTTCTCTAAAAGCTGCATCGGCTAAAATATTTGATGCAACTACAGCACCCTGTCCACCTCTCCCGTGAAATCTTACTTCTATCAAAAAATCTCCCTAAACTAAGATTATTTTATATTTATAAAAAGCTTTTTACTAGTAATGTCAAAGATAAAAAAGTTGTCCTTACATTAATCTCTTTTCAAAATCTTCAACAACATATTTTTTTCCTTTTTGGATTACTTTATGGCCTTCTCTCTCCAAGAGCTGTTTTTGGTAGTTAATCCCTCCAGGATATTTCTCATTAATTATGCCACCTGTTTTTAGAGTTCTCCAATAAGGCGTAATATCTGTCTTTCCTTCCAAAGCAGCCTCATTAGCAGCATGAGCACTTATCCATGCAAAAATACCTGTAGTCAAAGGACATCCTATCGACGCACTATGTTTTTCTGCAAGTTTTTTTCGTATATGATCAATTGTAATTAATTTACCTTCAGGAACAGTATTCATTATATCATTGACCTCGATTGGGGCAGGAATAACTACAGTTCCTTCTCCCCATCTCTTAGACATTTTGTCAGTTATTGGCTCAACTTTAGGTAATCCCTTGCTATCTTCCAATTTTTCCCTCCACGATTTAGTCTTTGTTCCCATTTTATCACCCTATATCTTATTATTTACTATTTTAAATAATTTACCAATAAATTTTTATTTTTTATTTCGTAATAGAGAGGAGAAAAAAGCTGTTCAATAATATAGTAGACTACGGGAAAGAACACAACTTCAGGTTCAAAAAACGAAACAACTATTATTGCAAGACTTATATTCTTAAAAAAAGAAGGTATAAAAATTGATTCTTTTTCTTCATTATTTAATTTTAAGATATTTGATGTCAATGCAAGGAATAACAGAGTAATAATTATAAAAACTAAAGATAATAGTATTGAATTAAAAAGATAACCTTTTACTAAATCGAGCCTCTCAACACTTTTTGAAACTGCTATGTATATTATGATTCCCATAACAAGAAAAGAAATATTTGAGTTCAGATTTTTTTTTAGTTTATTCTTCACAAGAATTGAAATCAAAACGGGGATAAATATTATCAGTGCCATTTCGATGAACATCCGTTCTGTATTCACGCTTATCTCATCCTTCAAGAATAGGTAAATATATGTGGGAGTTATTATGGGGGATGCCAATATAGTTGTTACTATCAAAAGTAAGGTAATTTCAACTTTCCCCCCCAACTCTTTGGACCAGACTAAAGTAGACCCTGCTGCCAGGGGTACAACTCCTGTAATAATTATTCCAACAAATAAAGGAAAATTAATTATATCGATTTTAAGGAGGAATAGCCCTACTAAAAAGAAGAGTATCGGGATGAAGGTATAACAAGTGAAAAATCCTAACAAGAAAGGTTTCAAAAGTTCTGCATATTTTTTATAAATCTTGAAATCAACTTTAATTGTCGATAAGAAAATAAGGATGCTTTGTAAAATAGGTATGATTGGAGAGATCTCTTTTCCATAAGAAGGAAAATAGATGCCCATGACTATTGACGAAATAATTATTATTAAAGGAATCCCAAACATCAAGAATTATAAAATGTATTAATATTAAAGTTTATTGTAGGTAGAAGTCTTAATCTAATACCGGAATTTCTTATTAATTAGTCCTCTGGCATATAAAATTCTTTCATCCATTCTTTTTACCATATGGTCTCTTAAGAATGGGCGAAGTCTTTTTTTCATTTTAACATAATCTCCCTCTATGTCCTGAAAGGTGCTTATAACCTTAGGGTCCTGGACCCCT
Organism: Candidatus Methanofastidiosum methylothiophilum; assembly: GCA_001587715.1. Lineage (GTDB taxonomy): Archaea > Methanobacteriota_B > Thermococci > Methanofastidiosales > Methanofastidiosaceae > Methanofastidiosum. Next base: position 3,612 of record LNGC01000125.1, read on the forward strand.
CTCGAACTTTCAAGGAATTTGATAAAATTCTCTACCCTATCTTCATAAGCGTCCCAGATCATTTTCATTCCAAATAGTTCATCCTCTACTATTACCTCGCCTTCTGAGTAATAAGGAACTGATGGGACATCTTCTCTTGGGATTGGTTTCTTGGCCGGTGCTTTTGGAATACCTTCCTTCTTTGGGGCGTAAAAGAAATATATTACAAAAAGGATGGCTATTAAAACAACTGCACCTATTAGAATCTCGTAAATCATGCAATTAATTTATTTTATCTATATTTAAATATATTTAATCAATTTCTTTTAGTTCGACTTTTACTTCTTCCCCTTCTATTTTTATCGTCCCGTAATAACCTTCTTTTAAGGGCCCAGGATTTATTAGTTGAGTTTTGCCAATTGAATCGATTGCCCTTGACTCGTGAACGTGTCCAGAGACTGCAACTATTGGCTGCATTTTTTCTATAATCGCCCTAACTGAAGCACTTCCTATTGATTTGTTACCTCCAATCCTGTCCAATTTAGTTCCATAAGGGGGTACATGAGTCACTAGAATCATATTTTCATATGAAAGTTTTGAAAGTCCTGCCATTATTTGGTCTTCTCCATACTCGGAAGGTGTTCCAAAAGGAGACTTATTTGATCCTCCAAACCCCCCTATGGTATACCCTGCTACTTTTACTTCCTTTTCGTGGAGCGATATTCCTTCCGACTCTATATATTCCCTGACTTCACTTTTGTCGCAGTTTCCAAAAACTGTATAGAATTGGATATTTGGTATAAGTTCCAAGATTTCATTTGCTTCTTTTTTTCCACCAAATGAAGTTATATCTCCACAACAGAGTAAAAGGTCAAATTCCTTTATAATAATAGAATCAAATAATTTTTTTAAAGAACTTTTCTTTCCATGTATATCTGTTATTAAACAAATATTCATAAAACTGAAAACAATAATATCTATTTAAATATTTTGAAGGAGAAGGTAATAAAAAAGCATACTGGCGATATGACTGAAATAATACCTTCTCCCAATTAATAACTCATAACCCTATTTTTAAAACTTACGTAAGAGCATGACTAAATTAATACTCCGCAATTACTAGCATCTCAAAATCTTCAGTTGTTAATTTATCTTCTCTACTAAAAGCTCCTTGTTTGCATCCATATATGTCTACTTTCCGAAACCCCAATGATTTCAATAACCATGTTATTTCTGAGGGGACATAATATCTTTCATCACATTTGATTTTCTTTTTATTGCCATTATCATCTGTAAACTCTAATACCGATTTGTCTCTGAACGTCATTAAATCAAAAGTATTCTTTAGACTTTTTCCATCGACAGAATTAGAGTTGATAAAATCTTTAACAGAATGAAATAATGGAAAAAGACCATTTAGAGTAGT
>LNGC01000126.1 GCA_001587715.1 Candidatus Methanofastidiosum methylothiophilum
CGAGACCATTCCTGGGGAACTAGAGACTGGAATGCACCCAAGATGTGGATATGGCTAACATGCCAATTCTCTGAAGAGACTGCACTAAATGTCACAAAACTCACAGTATCAGAAGGCGAGGTAGACGCAGGTTTCGTCCATCTTGGGGGAGAAAATTTACCCATAATGAAGGCAAATATAGACACTAAATACAATCAAGACGGTAGCCCCAATTCATTTAAAATGGAGCTATTTGACAAAAAAGGGAATACCCACGTAGTTGATGCAAAGATAATAAAGAATGTAAAGTTACCTTTCACAAGTGGAGATGGAAAGAAACAATCAATTATGCACGAAACATTGACAGAATACAGAATGGGCGGAGAGATCGGGTACGGAATTGCAGAGTATTTGATTAGAGATTTCTGATATATTATCGTGACTATTGAAGCATAACAATGAATACTAAGCACAAATTAGTGAAAAGCATACGATGTTAGGGGCAATAAATCTAGTATACTTTAAAATTATTTTCTTTAATTATAAATAATCAATAACAGTAAATTTTAAGAATAAATGTAAGTGTTAAAATATACAACAGGTCGAAACTTCGCTTGTGTCAATGTCTAAGTATATCCCTGATTTCAGAGGCTGAAAATACATTCGTAGAAAGAGTTCGTCTCTTATTATGTATGTAATAATAGTATCTGAAATAAAAGGGAGTCTCCGAGTATGGTCGAAATCCTTAATCAAACGTATAGTTTAGAGGTCTTTAAAAGAAACATTTTATGTTTCTTTTGAAACCTTGGACAGACCGTTTCGAGACGTCGAAACGTTCGGAAATATTATAGGCATGAACATTAGCGAGGCGACAAACTGTTTTTCTTTTTTATAACATGGCTACAAAGATATTTCTAATTCCAGTTGCAAGGAAGTTAATTGCAATTGCTCCTAGAAGTAATCCCATTATACGAGTAAATACAAGAGTGACTGTTACACCCAATATCTTGCTTAATGGACTTGAAAATCTAAACATCAAAAATGTTATAGCAAATGTTGCAAGTATCGCTAATATTGCTACAGCCTTAAGCTCAACTGTAGTAACTGATCGGATAATAACAATAACTGTTGTTATAGTTCCAGGACCTGTAAGAAGGGGCATTGCGACGGGAAAAACTGATATATCTTCTCTGTCTTTAGCATCCTTTCGTTCTTCTTCAGTGAAGCTTTCTCTGGAAGTTTTTGCATAGACCATGTCCAAAGCAACTTTAAAAAGAATAATTCCACCTGCGACTCTCAGGCTGTCAACTGTTACACCAAAGAATCTTAGGATTATTTCACCACTAATAGCAAATATTACTGCAAGTAAACATCCTATAAATACTGACCTTGCACCAAGTTTAATCCTTTCTTTGTGATCCTTGTCAGCAGTCAGGGACATAAATGTAAACATAGCGCCAATTGGATTTACAATTACAAATATGGATGTGAATGCATACACAAAAAAGGCAAATGCCACCATAATTAATAGGGAGAAAACTATTTTATAAATATTCTGTTTATTAAACAAAAAAGAATTTTTAATACAGTTCAAACATCTTGACTAAGTCTTGTGCTGCAAGTCTTGTTTCTTCTCTGTTGGCACCGGCGACGATTAATACGTCGTATCCCATTCCCATTGGGTCTAATATCCATTCCCATTCGCCCCTAGATGTTGCCCAGTCTACAGTGGAAGCTCCCTTCTCGACTAGGTCTTTTACCAGGCTATTGTACACTGGCCCACCAACAAGTACAAGGTTCTTTGTGTTTATAGAAGTGTTAACTTCAATGTCAAGCTTTATGAGTTCAACTGGGTCAATTTGCACTTTTTTAGAATATTTTATTGTCTGGCCAGGTGAAGACATTTTGATTCTTAAAAATACACCGTCTGAGTCTGGTGTTACGTCAGTTCTGACTGCTTTACCTAAATACGGCGTAAAAAAATTAAGATATTGGTAGTATCTGGCATCTGCAAGACTATAAGGGTCAATTTGATTGCTTGGAGCTTTATTAACTTTTAAAGATACACCGGTTGTTAACGTTGAAGGATCAAAAGATAATCCATTATTGTATTTCCCATAATCTGAATCAACAACTTCTACTGTAAAGTAGTTCTCTGGACCATTTACCGTGTAAGTTGTCTCACAGTTTGGTATATTAATGTTGTTGCAAAGCTGAAGTTCCAATGTGTCATAGTTTGCATCTGGACAAGGTGAGTCGCATTTTGGTGCTGGTTGCCATAGAATATATGCCCTTGAAACATAGTCAACTGCTGATGGTAATTCTGGGGCAGACTCCCATGCTGACACGAACCCATTTAAATTTCCCTGTGCATCTTCAATTCTCTTCCATTCTGCTCCAGGTGGCGTAAATTCAGGTAATGCTATTGCCACTCTTCTCCATCCACCAGTTATTGCAAGACCGTAGTCATTTGGTGTTGTGACGAATGGATCGCAGCATCCCTTGTCTTCTAAGTATCCGTAGTCTTCAATTGCATAAAGTTAAATTCTGCTAGGTATGTCCCATCTGCACCGACGAATGTCTTGATACCGTCGAGCATAAAGTTTACATATCGGAAGAAGTCATATGTGTACCCAGATTTTTCTTTAGATATGATTGTGTATTTAACGTAGGGGTCGTATTCGTTTCTCTGTGTCGGATTGGATGTGAATGCCCCTCCTCCACCGTATGTTGCACAGTCTGGACAGCATGGGCCACATGCGCCAAGAGAGTCCATTACCATTATGAATGTAAATGGTGCTGTTAGGACTGGTCCTGTTACTGTGATGTATGCCTTGTTTTCGTAGATATTTACATCGTTTAATGTTACAGTCCATCCGTGAAAGTTGTAGACTTCACCTACTTTCATTATCTTCTCAGCTTCTGCAACTGGTGTGCCGTACATAAAGTATGCACCAAGGTATCCAGATTCTGTACCTGTAACGTAAGTAGCACCGGCAAACATTGGCCTGTACATCTTTCCGAGGAATCTTATTTCATTAATATATCCAGCTCTTGCAGTTTCAAAGTCAATCATACCCCAACATTTTTGAATGCCACAGATATTCTGACCATTTTCTAAAAGAGGGTATCTGATTTCTGCAGTCCTATAGACAATGCCTGAAACTGAACCCTTTCCGCCAATAAAATCTGCAATTCCATTGGGCCCTGGGTCTGACTCGTATTTGTCTCCAACGATTAATTGAATCTCTTCGTGAGCTTCCATAGCCGTACCTGTTCCACCAAATAAGTAGTCACAATCATTTTGAGTATCGTAAGCGTTATTATTTCCCTGAACATCTACCCACGCCTTTGTTGTAAACATTGCATAATTAAAACTCCATCCCTCGTCACCGTTGTCATAGCTACCACCTGAGTATGATGGAAGATCCCTTACGATGGAAAATGTTGGATCAACGGCAAAATTAGTTTTTGTATTGACTAAAAAGTATGGCCTTTGACTTCCTGTCGAGGATAGAACGGAAAATTTGTATACTCTATCCTTTGAGTCCCACTCTTTTGGCGAGTCTGAAAACCATAATCGTGATAATCCCTTAGCAACTATACTGTCATTTGCATTTCTAATTTTTTCTGGCATTGCAATCTGAACATATGTGTCGTAATCCTTGTGCGGCCAGTTGTTTTCGGCGGTCTCCCAGTACATATTTGAGTAAAGCTCATAGTCAACATACCAAGATGCATCTGGAGATGTACCATCTGTACAGGCAGGCCCAACTTTATAATTAACTCTATAGAATGGATAAGTATAGTTGTATTCTCCAACTTTTTCCCATTCAACTTGGGATGTCCTTGTTGTGGATGTTATTTCCTCAACAGTTGACATGTTTCCGATTGATGCCGCAATTAGTGATGCAGAGACCACATCAGATGCGTTGGCCTGAGCGCCTATAACAATTACAACATTTGGTGTTCCCATTGCTGGATCTATCCACCATGACTTAGTTGGAACGTTTATTTCTGCTACTGCGCCAGATAAAGTAGCCCCAAAAATAGCAACTCCCGTAATAAATGCTCCAACTTGTCTTAATTTCATTTATTTTCGCCTTTGATGATTTATTTATAAACTAATATTATATACCCATAATCAAGATTGTTAATAAATCTTTTGATTTATAAAAAGATAAAAGAAAAAATATTAGGATTCTTGATAAAGCGGTGCCCAATATTTTTATTCTCATAACTTATACCTCTATTGATAATCAATAGTATTTAAATTTATTATAAAATAGTTATTACTAATATATAAAGTTTTTGGTTGCAAAATTAGTAGATATATTATACATTGATATAAACAATAATATTCAATGTTAATCTTAAATAAAAGAAAAAATAAATTAAATTATTCCAGAACCGAAAAGTACTGCAAATATAATTGCAAGTGTATTCATTACTTTGATCAGTGGATTTATTGCTGGTCCTGCTGTGTCTTTTGATGGGTCACCGACTGTGTCACCTACAACTGCTGCTGCATGCGCAGGGCTTCCTTTTCCACCGAGATTCCCATCTTCAATGTACTTCTTTGCATTGTCCCATGCTCCACCGCCAGTTGCAAGCATCAATGCCAATAAGAATCCAGATAAAATGCTTCCTATTAACATTCCACCTAGGGCAATCTTACCAAGTAGGAATCCTACTAGTAGAGGCGATACAACTGCTATAATTCCAGGTAGCATAAGTTCTTTTAGAGACGCTTTTGTAACGATATCAACACATCTTGCATAGTCGGGCTCAGTCTTTCCTTCCATGATCCCCTTAATCTCTTTGAACTGTCTTCTGACCTCTTCAACTATAGAAAATGCTGCATTTCCTACAGCCCTCATGCAAAGGGAAGAGAAAAGGAAAGGTATCAATGCACCAAGGAATAATCCAATAATGACTTTTTCATCAGATA
>LNGC01000127.1 GCA_001587715.1 Candidatus Methanofastidiosum methylothiophilum
GAAAGTATCCATGGTTGAAATATCTCAAGGTAGCTACGGCAAATACTATATCGATACAGTTGAGCATATAATAAAAAATTATGATATAGACGCTATCTTAGTGACTAACGGCGATTTTTATGAATATAGTTTTGACTCTAAATCGGAGGCAGAATACCTCAAATATATGAACTCAAGGGGCATTGTTATTTACGAATGGCCCAAGAAAAATCTAATAGTAAATATTGACGATGGTACAATTACTAACTGGCAAAACTTTGAAATGGAAAAATTTTATTCTGCACTAAAGAATAGAGTAGTTAATTATGAGGTTGAACTATGGGTTTCTGCGAAGACTGATGAAAAAGATCCAAATAATCTGTCTAGAAAATATGGGCAGGACTTGAACATGTTAAACAACTATGCCACTAGGGTCGTTGTAACTGCGCTCCTTACAGAAGATATCGCTGGAAAGAACAGAACTTTGGCGGATAATCTACGTGAAGCAGGGATATCCTATGTCTTAGAAGTCCCTTTAATTAAAGGTGCGAGCACGCCCGTGACAAAAGAAGAATTAGACACCATAATGCAAAACTCAATAGATGGTGGGACAAAATATACATTGTTATCATCCAACTATTTGATGAATGAGGGTATTTGGGATTCTGTTTTGAAACTATCTTTGTACAAAGAAATAGCAGGTATAGATGATGCACAACTCATTAATCTTTATAACGAAGGTCAGTATGATTTCTTAAAAGAGCGAGTCGAAGAAATAAAAAAGATAAAAGAAGAAGAAATTACGAATCTTAGAGATCAATCAAAGACTAAAATTAGGAAATTAGACAAAGTTGTGGAGGATATTGAATCAAAACTTACATTAACAAAAACATTGGGCTTTGATACTTCACAAGTGGCAGAAAAATGGGACTTTGGAAAAAGAGAATATAGCATAGCAAAAAATTCATTTATAGAAGGAAGGTACAAAGAGGCACTTGACCGAGCGGATAATGCTGAAATTGTTTTGGGCCAAGTAAACTATGCAGTTCAAGTCGAGATTGATAAGGTATATTCTTCCAGAATGTTCATTGGATTTACAATAATCATATTATTTGTAATATTTTTATTCCTTGCTTATTATTCTAATAGGAATTAAAAGAATTAGTTTTAAATATTCATTTCTTTATATTAGTTATAAATCATTAGAGATTTATATTATTGTTAGTTGTGATTCACATGGTAAAAGATGTTATTTTTAGTCTGACAGAAAAAAAATATCGATGGATTCTTTTATTAGCTCTTGCTTTAGTATATTTTTTTGTTTATTTTCATAGGGTATCTTCTGCAGTCATATCGAAAGATTTACTTCATGAATTCGGAGTTTCTGCTCTCTCGCTTGGACTTTTATCTTCTATGTATTTTTATTCATATTCTTTATTTCAGATACCTGTTGGAATTTTTTCCGATACAATAGGACCAAGAAAAACAATAGCTTTTCTTACTATCTTTTCAGCTATAGGGTCCTTCTTATTTGGAATTGCCCTAAGTTTTAATATGGCTCTTGGTGCAAGGTTAATAATAGGTGTTGGAGTTTCAGGAGTTTGGATACCTGCACTAAAACTTTTCTCAACATGGTACTCAAAAAGAGAATACGCAACAATGGTAGGTATACTACTTGCAGTAGGGAATGTAGGTGCTCTTTCTGCATCATACCCTCTAGCTATAATTGTAAATGATTTTGGATGGAGATTTGCATTTTATGTAATCGGAATAATATCTATATTCCTTGCCCTGATAGCTTGGGTATTCATAAGAGATTCTCCTGCGCACTACTTGAACAAAAAGAAGGAAACAAAAACATCTAATTCTGTTCCTAAAAGACAATATATGTCGAAAGACCACATTAAACTGATTTTTAAGAATAAGGACGTGTGGATACTATCTATTTGGCTATTTGTAGTTTATGGGGCACTTCTTGCTTATCAGGGTTTGTGGGCATATCCTTACTTCAGAGATGTTTTTAATCTCCCGAAAGCAACATCTGGTTTTATCCTGATGTTCGTCAGCATTGGTATGCTTATTGGATCTCCGTTTGTAGGATACTTCTCAGATAAAATCATGAGAAGCAGGAAGAAAGTAATAATTATTTGGCTTTCTTTGTTTATACTGCCTTGGATATTGATTTCATTTTTCACTGCACAAATCAACATAAGCTTTCTTTACTTACTTTCGTTCTGGATGGGATTCTTTGGATGCGGAAATGTTGTGGTATTTGCTATTATCAAAGAACAGTTCCCTCTAGAAATAACTGGAACAGTCCAGAGTATAGTAAATGTTTTTCCATTTGTGGGTGCAGCTTTCTTTCAGACATTTCTAGGGTACATCTTAGATACTGTAGGCGGATTTGATGGGGTTTATCCTGTAGCCGCATATAGTCTGGCGTTCAAATTCGTATTTGCATTTGTCATAGCAGTTTTCATCTTATCGTTCTTCGTTAAAGAAACACTCACTACAGATTAAAATCTAGGGGCTCCACTATGAAAGTCAGAGCAGATAGGCTTGAAAAGGATATAGAAGAAATCAATAGATTTAATTCAACACCTGACCATGGCATAAGTAGGTCTACTTTTACTGAAGAATACATTGGTGCAATAAATTACATCCTAAAAGAAATTGAAAAGATCGGTGCAGATGTTAGGATAATGAGGGGCGGAAATCTCCGGGCAAGACTAAAAGGAACAGATAATAATGCCCCAGCTGTAATGATAGGGTCCCATATAGATACTGTTTTTAAAGGTGGCATGTTTGACGGTATTGTTGGAACTGTGACATCTCTAGAAGTCTTGAGGGCAATTTCTGAAAATAAAATACCTCATAAAAATCCAATTGATTTTGTTATATTTGTGGAGGAGGATGGCTCAAGGTTTTTATCAGTCTTATTAGGAAGTAGAATCTGGGCTGGCAAGATAAAAGATGAAGATTTGTCAAAGATCTTAGATAAAGATGAGATAAGCTACTTTGAAGCAATGACTAAATCGGGTCTTGTTCCACAGGATGAATCCATCCTTGATGGAAAAAAGATCAAGGCGATGATTGAACCCCATATTGAACAAAGTAGAGTTCTCGAGAGTAGATCCATTCCGATTGGAATAGTTGAGGCCATTGCAGGAATAAAGCAGTTAGAGGTAACTATTGAAGGCGTTTCAAATCATGCAGGTGCAACTCCGATGAATTTGAGAAATGATGCACTATGTGGAGCAGCAGAGATTATTTTGAATTCTGAAAAGCTCGCTTCACAGAATGGCACTTCAGTTGCAACAGTAGGCCACGTGGAGGTAAGCCCTGGCAAAAATAATATAATACCAGGAAAAGTCATATTGACTCTCGATATCCGAGACAGAGATGATGTTACCCTAAACGAAATAACGAATAGAATAATCAACTCAATTGGACCGACATGTAATAATAGAGGTCTTATCTATAGCATTAAACAGGTCTCTTATACTAAACCTGTTCTTTTATCCAAAAGGGTAGTTGAAGTACTTGAAAACTCGGCCAAAAAACAGGGAATCAATACATTAAAAATGGTTAGTGGGGCCGTCCATGATTCTTCAGTTGTCGCCGAATTAACCAATGTGGGCATGATCTTTGTTCCAAGCAAGGACGGCAGAAGCCACTGCCCAGAAGAGTATACGGATTTGAAATATATTGAGATGGCTGCAAATATCCTCTTAGAATCAGTTTTAGAGCTTTCAAAATAATATATCAGAAAATAGTTTCTAAGATAATTAACCATATGTTAAGGTAAAACACTGAAAGCATGGCCGATATAAGATTAAGCGATGCTATTGTTTCTTTGAAGAAATCGTACCTTTCACTTAGTACTATAGATGAAACAGCGATAGGCATGCCATGCATAAGCACTATAATAGTACTCTCAAAAGAAGGAACTGCAAATACGAATTTCAAGAATATAACTGCTACTAAAGGCAGGAATAATATTCTCAAAAGACTTAATCCAAATGCCGTCTTTAGATTGCCATAGCTCCGACCATAAAAGAATAATCCAAGCATGAAAATAGCTACAGTCGAAGTAGTACTTCCCAAACTGTGTAGAGTAGTTGAAAGAAAAATTGGAACTTCAAATCCTATTATATTAATCGATACACCAAGTAAAGTTGAAAGAATCAAAGGATTTTTTGAGAATCTCTTTACAAGAGTTTTTACTCTAGAGCTTTTTTCACCGTCAAGTTTGTAGATTTCTAATACAGAAGTTGCAGTAATAACACTTACAAAACTAATTGTAGATGCGAATAGTGCTGCTAATCTTTCCGGCTCACCTGTGCCAAAAGCAAATACAATGAAAGGAATGCCGAAGAAGGCTAGACTTCCAAAAACAGTTGTAACAATTAATAGATAAAGTGTTTTTTTATCTTTAACAATCCCAAATAGGAAAATAAAAATGAAAATGGCTAGGGCAACAAAAGTGGGAGTTACGCCCGCAATGACATATTTTATAACTTCTCTTGAGAACTCAACTTCGTAGATATTAATGAAAAATAGTGAGGGAAGTGCGAAGTAATATATGTAAGAACTTAAGACTCTTTCGTCCCCGTGTTTTAGAATACCATACTTTCGTGATAGATATCCAAGGGCTATTAGGAGTATTATTGGAACTGAAGTTCTAAGTATAACGCTCAAGTAATTCCTCTTGGCTTTTAGTTATTAGCCATGATTTAAAATCTTTTGTATTTTATTTTAAAAACGCTTAAATTCTTGTACAAGGAGTATCTTGTGTCATGAGA
>LNGC01000128.1 GCA_001587715.1 Candidatus Methanofastidiosum methylothiophilum
TTCGTAATTCTCTCGTCTTCTCCACAGTATTAAAAGTAATATTGCAATATTGTAATATTCTAATATAGCCCTTTTGTAACTAATGAATAATTCAAAAAACAACTAAGTAAAAAACCGATGTTTCCATTGTCACCATTACAAAATATCAATATTACAATCTATCTTTTTGAGCTTCTACTCCCTTCTCTTGTCTTCTCCACTGTATTAAAAGTAATATTACAATATTACAATATTACAATATTACAATATTGTAATATTGTAATATAGCCATTTTGTAACTAATGAATAATTCAAAAAGCAACTAACTAAAAAACCGATGTTTCCATTGTCACCATTACCAAATATCAATATTACAATAATGTCTTATTATAATCTATCTTTTGAGCTTCTACTTCCTTTCTCCTCTTCTTTTCTGCAGTATAGATTGAAAGAGGAAAAACCTATACGCCAGGAACGGAGTCATAACCCATGAAATAGATCAGCATCCAGATATCATTGTACCGGATACATGGCACAGAATAGTAATAGCAAGGAGAGCTAGAAAGGGAATGAGGGTTACAAAAGATTGAGAGGATTATCCCCACGAGTGTGGGGAACATTAATGCCGATCATGCATTCGCAAGGCGATCCTTGTTATAATGGAACACCCCATAGGATCGGCATGTTGGGATTGTTACTACAATGATCGGAATTAATTCATTCCAATCCCTCACACCTGTCGAGAATGACAGGTGGGCCAGTAGATCGGCCAGGTCTGATTATAACTCCAATAGAGCCACGAACTGAGAAGTTCATGGAAATCATTGTAGTACAAAAAAAACTACGATGTCATTATATTAAACATGACGGCAAGCAAAAAGAGCAACATTAAAATACAATCACCACATCTTTTGAACCAGATGTTTTATTGACATCATGTGCTAGGGTCACGCTCTGGCACATTCTCCATCTCATCCATTTCTAATAAGATCTACCAATTTAGTAGATCTCATAAAAAACATCGTATGGAAGTAGTGACTGCTCCCACGTCTAAAGAACGTGGGCTTCTACGGTTTCTATACCGACAGATTGCAACCCCAATCTGAGAATGTTGATCGCTGCATTGTGGTCTCGGTCTAAAACCAGACCACAGCTATTACATTTATGTGTTCTATCCGATAGTGTTTTTTCGACTAATAGACCACATCTTGAGCACATCTTAGATGTATTCGCAGGATTAACCAACACAACTAAAGAACTAGCACTTTCAGCCTTGTACTTTATTGCAGAGATTAACATATTCCATGCGGCATCTGATATGCTTTTTGCGAGACGATGATTTTGAAGCATGTTTTTGATGTTTAAATCTTCAAAAGCTATGAAGGAATAATCATCTACTAATAGTCTGCTTAACTGATGAATGAAATCATATCGCTTGTTTGCTATTCTTTCATGAACCCTCTGTACTACCCGAATAGCTTTTTTACGTTCAGGAGAACCTTTGACTGCTTTGGATATTATATCTAATGAATTATTCAAAAAGCAACTAACTAAAAAACCGATGTTTCTATTATCACCATTACAAAATATCAATATTACAATAATGTCTTATTACAATCTATCTTTTTGAGCTTCTATCTCCTTTCTCCTCTTCTTTTCCGCAGGATTTAAAAGTAATATTACAATATTGTAATATTCTAATATAACTATTTTGTATTTAATGAATAATTCAAAAAATAAATGCATATTATCGCAATCAATGTGCATATATTTTGTTTTTCCCTCTTTCTTCGATTCACATATATTGTATTAATGCTATTATGTAATATAGTAATATTGTATTAATATAATCTTGCAATACTATAATTACAAATTATTACTTTAAAATGGTATATCAATCGACGTATTGTCCGATGCATTCTTTAGGTATGTATATGTACTTAATCTTCGCAATGTAGTACTATTGAATCATATATATTTTGCTGTATCCTATTAAAGCAATACTACAATATAACAATATTACAATATAACTACATTCGAACACACTACTACACGAATACAACGTTAAAGATATATAATAAGATAATAATATAGACAAATACACTGGTGAAATGATGACCATATTTGTAACATTTATAAACAAAAAAGGAGGAGCCGGAAAATCCACAACAACTGGAAACCTTGCTGCTGCGTTCGCTAGGAAAGGATACAAAGTTTTACTTATAGATCTAGACCCTGACCCGGACCTTACTGATTGGCTCCTTCCTGCAGAATATAATGGCAAAAATAGCATTAGTGATGCTATCAGACTAAAGGACTTATCTATTTGTGTATACCCATCTAATCTTGAAAATGTAGATATAATACCTTCAGATGATGAGGTAGAAGCAACAGATGACCAATTGAAAACAGATCCACTTGGGATCTTGATACTCGCTAAATTACTAAAAAAATTCGATACTACGAAATATGATTTCGTTTTCATGGACGCTGCACCACATAGAACAAGATTAGCTTCTGCAGCCCTCACAGTTTCAGATCATTACATCATGCCTGTAGAATCATACTTCAGCTACAAACAAGTTCCAAAAATGATTGAAGATGCTATCCAAATACGAGATACTCTGAACCCATCTTTAACCAATGGTTTCATCTTGCTAAATAATATTGAAGAAAAAACAACGTTTGGTAAAGAACTTGTTTCAATTCAAAATGGTCCATTTAAAGATATTACACTAACCAACATGATACCTAAAAACACAACAATAAAAGAAGCACAATCCAAACTCCAATCAATTTTCGACTACAGGCCTGATAGTATAAGCGCATTCGCATATATGTATCTCGCAGATGAACTCATTGAGAAATGGACAGGTAAACATGACTAAAAAAAATGAAGAAACTACAAATGCAATGGGTCATGTCTCTGAAGAAATTAACAAAATGAGACGTGTAGGAGTCTCTCCTGAAGCAATAAAAGCAATGGAAGCATTAAAAGCAAAGGAAATTATAGATACTGCCCAAGAAGATACAACTCCTGTACCAGAAAGTAAAGAAACACAGAAAGATATAACATCCTCAGATGAAATTGAAAACACTACAGATGATAGCTTCCCTTCTCCTGTAAACGAATTAAAAGAACAGAAAAAAAAGAAATCACCTCCCCTTCAACAAATCCCTACAAATAACAAAGATAAGATTGAAGAAGATATCGAAGATAATATTAAAGTAGAAATTGAAAGTAGACCAAGTCCTCAAAATATTAAACTTAAAGTGGAACAAGAAAACCCAATGATTACTACTTTCACTCCCCTTCCCTCTAAATATTCAATTGAAGAAAATATCGACAATCAGACATTCTCTTCTAGACCACCCCTTAATACCCAGAAAGGAAAAAACTTCACATACAGATTGAAATCTCCAGAAGTAGAACCTTTCAATGACATAATGTTATTGAAACGTACAACCTCTCCTTCTGAAGCATTAAGGGGTATATTTGAATTGGTCTTAAGGAGATATGAAACTGCCATAAGAGAAGAAGCTGCTTGGAATATTGAATTTAGGAACGTGGATAATGATCCGGAAATCGAAGATATTACTTCAGTTTTTGATATGGGAGATGAAAATTTCCGTAAACAAAGATTAATCAGGATGGGCTTTTTCACAGCTCCACAAAGAACAAGAGGAGATGGAATAGGTAAAGCAATTGGTTGTACTATTGGACAAGATTTAGTTGAGTTAATTGAACTACTTATGGTAGCCTTGGACATAAACAAACCAGCTCCTGCATATCAATGGATAATGAATGTTTTCGTAAAGGACTATGCTGAAATACTATCCAAGAAAACAAAGAAAATTAAACAAGCAAAAGCTCTTTTTTCAGGGAAAAATGTCGATACATATCTATCGTCATAAATTCCCTTTTACTCTGCCACATTGTACTATTATAACATTATAATATTGTAATATTGTACTATGAAAGGGAATAAACATTAATTTCATCTTAAAGAAGAACGAGTCAACAGATTAACAGGATTTCGTTTATCCAAATAAGGTACTTTTGATTAATAGATAATAGAACGAATATAAACAACTCCTATTTACATTTCAATTTGATCAAGATTAAATTAGATTTCTTCAAAACCAAATACTACTATCATACCAAGGCAATACGATTATTTCTGTCAAAAAAGAGAAAAATTAGTCATCAAATGTTGCTCTTGCAGACATAATATTCTGAATTGCATTCCTGGCACAATCCCGAATTTCCGGATTTGAATCTTCAAGAAGTTTCTCTAAATGTCTTAAAGGCTGCATGTACCTCATCTTTCCAAGAGAATCTATTACATGCTCCCTAACAAAATTATCACTATCATTGAGAGCTTCTATTAAAGCAGGGATTCCTTTAATACTACCAATACGACCAAGTGCTACAGCTGCAGCGAATCGTACATAATCATCAATGTCTTTCAGAGCAGGAATTATAAACTCAATAGCATCCGGATTTCCCATTAATCCTAATCCTTCTATCGCAGCTTTTCTAACCCTTTCGTCTGGATGTTTAGTATATTCGGCAAGAGTAAGAGTCGAATCAACGTCTCCAAAATAACCAATAGCAAGGCAAGCAGCTTCCTTATTAACTAAACTGTTTCTTTTCAACTCATTTTTGATGACTTCGAGAGTACTTGGATCCCTAATTTTCCCCAAAGATATCAAAGCTTCTTCTTGTACCTGCGGATCTTTATCTCTTTTTAAAACAAACAATAACGGCTTAACAGCATCATAATAACCGATCTCACCC
>LNGC01000129.1 GCA_001587715.1 Candidatus Methanofastidiosum methylothiophilum
GTTTGTTTCTTCTATAGAACTAAATACACTTATTTCTACATAGCTTATTCCGGATTCTTTGATATCCTTAGCCATTTCCCCATCTAATAGAGTTCCATTTGTTGCAAGAGATGTCGCAAACCCCAGTTTATTGGCATACTTAGCAATTGTAAAAAAGTCATCTCTAAGTAAGGGCTCCCCTCCTGAAAAAACAAGAGATAAAGCACCTGCCAGTTTTAGGGTATCAAGAATATTTAACCATTTTTCTGTAGGTAGATCCAATTGATTTTCATCTTTATTTGAATCAAAATTAAATGTATTAATATAACAATAGCTACAATTTAGATTACAGTATCTTGTAAGTTCTAAGATAACAGATACTGGTGAATTAAAAGTTAGTGGCTTTTTTAGGCCAAAGGAGTTTATTCCCTTCAGAACAGAATGGACTCCTTCATTATATGAATTAAGCGAGTATCCTTCAGAAAAAGTGGGAACAGTCTTTAAGGATTTTCTACTAACTGCAAATCCGAAAAGCCTTAAAATCGGGATCCAAGGCCTATAAAAGTGGAATAAGATAGTGCACCTTTTACACATTATAGGTTCTTCTTCAGTTTCTATGCTGTTTATTATTTGTTCCAAAACGGTCTTATTACATTTAATGCAACTAGTTGTTATTTCCGTGATAGAATATTTAATTAGAGGGTTTATAGTGAGGGAGTATAGCCCTATGTCCATTAATTTATTTCTTATCATCTCAATCTATCTAAGAATTTTTATTATATATACTTAATTAAAAATAAAAAATAATAATTTTATGGAACTACTAGGTCCATAATTATTGTATCAAGTATTCCATTTGGAGAATAAGCAATCAGAGATATCTTGTATGTACCTGAAGGTACATTTGGTCCAACGGTAAAAGTAGTTTCATAGGTACCAATATTGTGTGCTTTAATCTTTTGTAATTCAGGTGTAGTGCTAACTTCTATTCCTTCCGGTAACCCAACAAATCTAATGTAAACGTTGTTTTGGGTAAAGAATCCTCTGTTTTCAATGCCTATAGTTGTATTTTGAACCCCGGGTGCAATTGTAAATGAGGAGATTATCTTCCCATCTTGTATAATTGCATCTCCGTTAGTTAATGTAAAGCTTTCTATGTCAACTTTTGGGTACAGAATAGTTGCAGGAAGTGAAGGTTTTGGATTGCAGTGCCAGCAGCACTCTCTGTAAATAAACACGTCTACAGAACCACCATATTCTTCATTGGAGGAGATATTTATAGTCGAAGGTATTCCACTAAAAATCGGCATAAGGAACTCTTCTTCAACTATATCCATATTCCACCCTGAAATGAATAAAACAAGATAAAAGTAATGGTACCCATTTATTTCGTCCCCATATAGTTCCGGTCTTATTTGACGCCCATTAATGCTTAATGGGAGCTCAGTATCTGATACAACTACGGTAAGATAAGTTTCTTTTAATTGACATTGACTGTTTGGAGGCAAGTGATAGTTTTTGAATGAAGTGGGTTTGCATCCAATTGGTATTTCTTCTTCGTTAGATATATCAAAGTATTCGAAAAGATATAAGATTAATGAATAAAAAGGAGATTGAAAAACATTTAATGCATCAACTTCTAATTCTGGGCAGTTTTTAATGTTTATTCCTAGATCTGCATTGTTTAATCTAGTTTTTTGTGTCGGTAGACATCTGCTGACGGCATAGCTAAAAGGCAAAGTAACTTCTTTACCTAAGGTTCCAGGAGACCATCCTTCTTCCAAATCATATGCAACTGCCAGTTTGGCATCTGCTTCGCAATTACATGTAGGGCATTCTTGCCTGCATTCAATAAGATTCTGTTCATAGTCTTGATTTAGTCCACTTTGCACCGCATCTTCCATAAAAACAGGCTCTTGAATACAGCCGTAGATTCATTATTATCAACAAATACCTCAGAAGTCGTGCACCCTGATATAAAAGAAACTACAATTAACAAAGAAATTAATAAAGCAATTTTTCCTTTCATAATTGACACCGTTATTACAAATTAATGATAGTTACCGATATTTAAATCTATCGGATTCTTTCAAATTGAATAAAATCTCTTAAATAACCTGCAAATTGCTAGGGTAATCCATAAATCGTTTTCATCGTCCTTTGGAAGCCCATAGTATACTTTCCATGTCCCATCAGACCTTTGATTATTAATTAAGTAGTCTAGGCCCGTCTTGATGTTGTAATCCTCGGCGTTAAATTTGAGTTTTGAAAGGGAATCGAGAGAAGATACTATATCAGTCCACCAGAAGGGATATGCTAGTTTTCCCCAGTAGTCAGGCGAGCCATGATCGGGGTAGTTGTCTTTCTTAAAAAATTGGGATTTGAGAAATGCGCCGGCTTTTCTTAAATCATTTGATTTTCTATAATGACCATGTGTTGCAAAAGCCCTCAAAACTATTCCGGTCACTAGATGAGACGATGGCTTAGTTGGATCATTTTTGATTGGCTCAGTTTGCTCATTTTTATAAAATACGTCAGATATCCTGCATTTTGTAGTTCTAAAAGGTATTGCCCAGCCTCCATCATTTTGTCTGATTGATAAAAGCCAATTAAGGCCAAGATCAATCCTGTCATCTTTTTCATAACCTGCTTTTATCAACATCTCCATTATGCCTGCAGAGTAATTAGGGGTATATTCGTTCCCATATATACCTCTAAAATCTCCTTCTTCAGTTTGGAATGAAAATAGAAATTCACAGGCCTTTGAAATTGCATTATTTGTGTTATTTAGGCCGTACTTTTCGATTAAAACTCGCATTATTCTATAGGTTTCAAGTTGATTGTAGTTCATCTGAGAACGAATCTCTTCTTTGCCACCAGAATATTTCCAGGATCCATTTTCCTGTTGCTTATCTAGAATTGATTTTACCTTTGGTGACTCCCACAATGATTCTATAATGCCCGGATCCTCATCTAGTATATCCCGACATATAAAATAATTTATTGCCTTATCATCTGAAAGAATCAAAGGGGTAACTGGGTTTAACCGTAGGAGTTTTTTCCAATTATTCGGATCTTTTAACATAACATCAATTAGATTAGTTTTACTATACAATCAACAAAGTCTGATGTGAATCTTCTGAACGGAAAAATATAGAGTACAACCCATAACACTTCAGTGATTCCCAAGGCATAAAGATATTTGACTTTACTTTTATTTTTTACAAGCGAAGAGTATACAATCAAGAGCAAGAAAAAATTGGCTATTGCGAGATACAAATATACTATAGATGCCATTTTTAGCCCATGCATTATGAATCTTTAAAGTATATAAATCAATCGTTTTTAATCAACTGATAAAAAAGGGCCTATCCTAGAGTTCTTATTGAGTTTGATTTCTTGTGGAGAGCCTAAAGAGATTATCCCCCCTCCCAAGGGGCCACCTTCGGGGCCCAGCTCAATTATATAATCAACATAGGATAGAACATCACTATTGTGCTCTATGATTATAACACTATTTTCCTGCATAACTAATTTATCCAAGAGCCCCAATAGTTTTTCAATGTCACTGTCATGAAGTCCAGTTGTAGGTTCATCTAGAATGTACAGGGTCCCAGATTTTTTTGATTTCCCGAGTTCTTTAGCTAATTTTATTCTTTGGGCTTCACCTCCGCTCAGAGTCGGTGCAGGTTGACCCAGGGTGATATACCCCATACCTATTTCAACTAGTATCGAAAGATATCTTGATATTGTAGGGTTATCTCTGAACAATTCTAATGCTTCTGAAACAGTTAGATTTAGCAATTCATTGATATTCTTGCCCTTGTATCTTACATCAAGAATTGATTGCTTGTATCTTGTGCCATTACAGATTTCACAGACCACATCTATAGTCGTAGTGGGGGATAGTTGTACTTCAACAGACCCTGCCCCTTTGCAGTTTGCACATCCTCCTTTTTCACTATTAAATGAAAAGTGGCCCTCGGTATATTCTCTTTTCTTCGATAACTCTTCTTTGGCATAGATTTTTCGTATGCTATCCCATATACCAATGTAACTCACAGGATTTGAAGTTTTAGTCCTTCCTATCGGGGACTGTGATATCACAACACTATCAGCTATATTACTCCATTCGGATAGCTTTCCTTTGATATCATCAATCTGGATATACTCATCTTCATCTTCACCATTATTCCTGGTGAAATGCTCATTTAGTAGCGGGACAAGAGTTTCAGATATCAGAGAGCTCTTCCCACTCCCTGAAACACCGGCAATGCCTACCATCATCCCGAGAGGTATCCTTACATTGAGATTTTTTAGATTGTTAGTGGATACCTTTGAAAGTTCGATAAATTTTGTATCGGACTTTATTTTGTTTTTACTGTTGTTCGGCTTCTTAGAGACTTTAAGTTCACCGCTAAGATATCTTCCTGTAATAGAACTTTTTTCTTTTTTTATCTCATCTAGGCTACCCTGAAAGACTAAATACCCTCCTAAAATGCCTGGGTCAGGCCCAAGTTCAATAATTTGGTCTGCTTGGGATATAATATTTTTATCATGCTCGACTATTATCACCGTATTCCCAAGTTTATTGATTTCCTTTAGAATGGACATAAGATTGTTTTTTTCTATTTCGTGCATACCAGTTGATGGTTCATCTACAATAAATATTAATGAATCAAGATCAGAATTCAAGTGATTCATTAAGCTAAGTCTTTGTGCTTCTCCCCCAGATAAGGTAGCCATATCTCTATCCAAACT
>LNGC01000130.1 GCA_001587715.1 Candidatus Methanofastidiosum methylothiophilum
GACGACATTTGGATTAGCTGCATCAATCGGATTATCAATACCATTTACCTTTGCAATTGATTTACCTATCCAGAGCTCAATGGTAGTAGAGTTAAGTGAAACTGTAACTTTCTTGGTGGATGCATCCCAACCTACTGAGCCACCGAGAGCTTCAACAACTGCTCTTATTGGAAGTAAGGTTCTGCTGTTCTTTATGATAGGTGGAGAGTCAAGAGTTCTTGTAGAGCCATTGACTGTGAATGTAGTATTGCCTATCTGGAGGATGATGATTGTTTGAGTAATTTCTTTTTCAAAGGTTGCAGAGATTGTGTGGTCTGATGTAATGTTAGAGAAGGTATATGAGGATATTGAACCTTTTGATACTCCATCGACAATGACATTTGCAACCCTATATCCTGAACTTGGCGACATTATAAAGGTTTTTGATCCACCATAATTAACTGTAACTGTACCTGAGGGAGAAATAGAACCTCCGAAACCTGAAGAAGTATTGATTACAAAAGTTATTGGTTCAAAGATTCCTTCAATTGTATGATCTTGCATAACGTTTTCGAATGTGTATGCAGAAACTGCACCGACTGATACTCCGTCAACTTTTACATCCTTGATTTTGTAACCAGTATCGGGAGTAATGGTAAAGGTTTGAGAAGAGCTATATTTTACAGCAATAGTGCCTAACGGAGCTATTGTACCACCAGCAGTTGACGAGGAGACAATAGCAAAAGATTTAATATTAATGCTCATATACTTATATACGCCACAATCGGTTCCTATAAAAAACGAGTTTGAATCTGAGGTGTTGATCGCAATCGAGTTAATTTTTGAAAACTTAACCGGATCTACCGAATAATCCCAAGGGATAATGCTCCAAGTTTTTCCATCATCATCAGATTTGAAAACCGACCTTCCATCCGATGCATAAATCACAGGTTCATTATTGTGAAAAGTCATTATGTTAACGTTTTGTGGCAAAACATTCATCCATGTTAAGCCTCTATCAATTGACTTTTTTAATCCTGACGAAGTATTTACATAAACGACGCTGTTATTTTTGGGGTCAGAAAATAAAGAAGCAATATTTTCATCTTTTAGAGACACTAAACTCCAAGTTTTACCATCATCCTCTGATTTATAAAAACCACCACCTTTATAGGTTTGGTTTGTGGAATCCCAAAAAGTTTCGAGACCAATTAGTATAATTGGCTTTTTGTCTTTTATTGCAATTACACCACTGGGGTACTGCATCATTTCAGTAGTATTTAATTTTGTAAAATTCCCGGAAAAATCAGCTTTATAGAGATAACGTTTCCCCTCTGAGTAGTTGTAAAGTATCGTATAAATATATCCATTATCAAAGTCAACATCAGAAGTAACATAACTCGGTATATAGGCATTCTGTGGAGTATAAAGGAACTTATAAGTTTTTCCGGCGTCGTTACTTATATATAACCCACCTGAAATAATGACTATCTGTTTAGAATCCTTAGGGTTCTGGAAAAGTTGGCCTTTACCAATTCCATAGCTTGAAACCAATTTCCATGAATTATTGTATTCGAATATAGAAGTTTTTGTCTGAGCACGAATTGATGAATTTGTTATTATGAAAGACACATTTGCAGCTGCAATTCCATTATTCTGAAGATTCCAAGTTTTACCTCCATCTTCAGAAACATACAAACCATTCCAACAACCTATTAAAATTACTTTTTCATCAGATTTGCTAAAGTATATTTGATTTGGGTTAGAAGCACCTTGAACCTGCACAAAAGTAGCTCCTCCGTTATTAGATATGTAACCGTACCAATTTCCTATTCCAACAAGATTGGGGTTAAGCATTGAAACAGATAAATTATAAATATAATCATAAGCATTATCAACTCTTGTGAAGTTATTTCCATTATCTGAAGATTTTAACAAACCTCTACTGTAAGTTCCAAGGTAGATATTATGATTTACATCAATAGCAATTGAATTTATGTTTTCATATTTGTTTAGTTGTAGCTTTTTTACCCATGAATTCCCGCTATCTGTTGACATAAAAAGAATAGGTATATAATCAGGATATGTATAAATGCTGACAAAAATCTTTGTTTGGTCTTTTGGATCAATTGAAAAGGTATCAAAGTAGAACCTATCAGTAATTGGAAGCTTTAACTTGTTAAATGTTTCACCATAATCAGATGATTTTAAAAAATTATCATTTGAAATTGCATATAAAGTTTTTGTGTTGCTTGCATATTCAATTTTTTCTATTCTAACACCACATCCTGAGTAATACCAGAAGTCACCGCCATTTGTTGTAATAAATATGCCATTTTCCGTGCCTGCAAAAATATTATTTGGATTATTATCATCAATTGAAAGTGAATTTACATATAGGCATTCAAGCCCGAGGGATTGCCTCTTCCAGGTTTTTCCTAAATCATCTGATTTAAATACTCCTCCTCCATATGTACCTATAATAAAAGTCTGTGAATTTGAAGGATCTTGAATGATTGTCTTAATATCTCCTTCAAAAAGGTTATCATTAAAATTGGCCCAATTTATAGTAGATGTTCCTTGAGTAAATGTGAAACTAACATATTTTGACCATTCGCTTTCTAAAAGCCCGTCTATTGCTTTTACTCTTATGAAATACGTTCCAGGAGCAAGGTCTGACAAGGATAACTCATTTTTAACAACTTTTTTTTCAAATAGAACACTCCCAAAATCAATATTGTTACTTAACTGTACTATATAGCTATTTGCTTGAGAAACCCATTTAACTGATATAGGACCACTTCCCAATGTAGAGTTGTTGCCTGGAGATATTACTACAGGGGGTGTCATAGTATCAACAATTTTAATATCAACTGCTTCTGCCTGGAGAACTTCCATACTTCCATAGTCTTGCACCCATGCCGCTACTCCAAATTTCGTTAGGTTTGTGCCACTTTTCAAAATTAAAGGAAATGAAAAAGATGTAGTTTGCCCTTGATTAATATTGATTTTCTTTCCAACTTCATCAAATAAATAATCTCTTATAACAAACTGATGTGTCTTTTCCTTGTTCAAGCCTTCATAATTAACAAGTTTTTCGTATAAAGCAATAAGAAGAAACAAGTTTTTTGAATTTACGGTTGTTAATGAACTTATATCTACTGTTACTATTCCTGTATTCTTTCCACTTTGAACAGAGGCATTTATTTGTAATGTACAAGCTGGCGAAGTATTGAGTATTTCATTTACCTTGCTTTTATATTGATCATAATACATAGGATGATACTCATACTTACCATTCACAAAAAGGCTTGGGACCCCATTTACTCCGTAGAAATCACGCCTTGCATCTGTTTCTTCTGTGTTTAATCCATCATCCCACACTTGATTTCTAAGTAATACTACTTTATCGCTTCCCATTTCTCCATACAGTTTGTCTACATTTGGCCCATATGCAGCACAGGGTCCACACCAGGATGCCGTAAAGAGCTCAAGCAATACTTTTCTTTTGGGTGCACCTTCAACATTTGTAATGTTTAATCCAAACTGCAACAAAGAAGACAAAATTACTAAGACTAACATAAATCTTAAAAATTTCCTCATTGACCACCTCCTTTTACTTTAACTATGATACATTCACTGTCTCTATTTGCTTCACTTACACAGAATGCAAATTCTCCCATTCCTTCACTTGTTGAATGTATAAATGCTTGGACAATAACCTCTTCTTTTGCCTTAAGAATTATTGAACACTCATTGAAGTAGCAAGCATTTTTTATGCAATATTCACTGAACCAACCTTTTGGTGAATCTAGATTTATTAACTTCAAGTTAAATGTTGTTTCAGAAGAATTGTTATTTTTTATTGGAAATATTACTTCCGCAACCCCTGAACTATCAGCAGTTATTAAAACTTCATTACTCTCAAGCTGTATTATCCTCTGGGGATATAATAGAGTGATTAATTGTGATTTGCCATTCCAAATTACCGTGAACCCTATATTTTCTCCGATAAATCTCAACGGAATCATTGTCCTCCCATTTATAATTATCGGAGTTACATTTTTATTATCCTCATCAATCCAGACTTCAGTTCCATTGACAAATGCTTTGGGTTTACTTATAAATAGGACAACATTCTTTTTTTTAACTTCGATGGTAACTTTTCTGTTATTGCTATCCCATAAAATTGTGCCATTCATGACTTCAACAAGAGACCGTATTGGCACAACTGCCCTATTCCATTCTTTTATGATTAAAGTTTTAGTGCCTCTGCCTGGGTCAATCTCTACTTGTTTGCCGTTAACTGTCATATAAATAGAATCTATTTTATAAATGATACTGATTTGTTCATTCCCTATTGCGGGAGAAGTTTTACTAAATAAGATAAAAAAACCTCCTATGAAAAAAATAATAAATGCCGGTATTATCCTTTTCAAAGAATCCTCCATTAAGGTTATTTTATCACATTTTTTGTATAGTCAATAATTATTTGTAAATACATTAATGGATAATCCTTAGAAAATTACAACTTTATTTATCTAAAAGCATATTTTAATCACCTCTTAAATTTTATCAATTAAAGAGCAACAAATCTAGATGTATAAAATTAATATTGCATGTTTTATTTAACAAAGCAAAAATTTTAAATCCATTTTGAAATTTTTTAATAATTTTCACTTCTTAAACAAGAAATGTAATTCTATTCCTCTACCCTCAATACGTTATCGTTATAGTCTTTGTTGTC
>LNGC01000131.1 GCA_001587715.1 Candidatus Methanofastidiosum methylothiophilum
GCAACAGTCACAATCGAAGTAAAATGCAGGAAGAATAATCCCTTGCCAGAATCAATACTTTATCCAGGCATTGATCTAGAGCGATTGAATGTACCTTCAACAGGAATCAATGTAATCTCTGACGGAAAAGTTGTATCCCAGCTTCAGATTGCGCCTGGGACACAGAGCATACTTGTTGAAGTAGAGAACAGAGGATTCCTAACACAGACAGATGTAGGGGTAAGATTTGAAGGATTACCACAAGGTGTAACATACTCTAACTCACAATTACAGAAGGTAAAGGCGCATAATATAGCAAGATATTCCATAACACTAACTGCATCTCCTGATGTGCCAGAAGGAACTTACCAGATAAGAGCAGTCGCATACTCAAGAAAAGGTCCAAGAGACAGAATCGACCTAACGCTATCTATTGAATAAAAATTTAATTTATTTTTTTATTACTATTCTATAATAATAACCCTTAAATAGAAATTGATAACTTAAAGTTGTTAATCATTTTTCAAGTTGACTGTGAGTTTATGCCTATTACTATTAAATCAGATCAAGAGAATGGCGAAAATATTCCTAATAAATCTCCTTTTAGTGGTATTGGGAAAAGTTTCAAGTCAAAAATTGATTCAGTAAAAGAATATGAGATAATAGAAGATAATGAAGACATACAAAATGACTTTTTCTACGGCATGCCTTTTGGCCTTAATTATAATGAGTATGTCAATGCACAAAAACTGAAAACTAGCCTTATAAATAAATATCAAGATAAGGAACTCTCAGAAGTTATTGAAGGCTCTGAGAATGATACTAGTTTTGGAAAAGTATTTACAATCAATCAGGAAATGAAATTAGACCTAAAAAAGTTTTCAAGAGAAAAAGCAAAGGAAAAAATGTTATCGGAGCTCAGACTGATTTACGGGATAGGAGATACTAAAAAAAAGTACCTTAGGGGTAGAGGATACTACACCATAGAAGATCTAGTTCATCATCCTAATTTTTCAAAAGAGGCCAAATATTGCGTGGACTTGATCGAATCAATGGACACTAAGAAGATAATGGATACAATTTCCCATTGGTTATCCAAATCTGATGAGCTTGTATACTGTTGTTCAGGATTTCACGAGAAGGAGGATTTTGTCTTCTTTGATATTGAAACATTAGGTTTATTTAATAGGCCAATCATACTTATAGGTCTCGCAAAATTTAACGGTGAAAATCTTTCCATAAATCAATATTTTTTAAGAGATTTAGAGCAGGAGCCAGCAGCTTTGAATCAATTTCTTTCCCACATTGGCCCAAATACAGTGCTTGTGTCATATAATGGCAAATCTTTTGATGTTCCATATATAAGGGAAAGACTTTCTTATTATGGAATGTTTGGACTTTCAGAAAGAACTCACTTTGACATGCTGCATTTTTCAAGGAGGGCCTGGAGGAACAAATATCCAAACTGCAGACTTGTAACGCTAGAAAAATATCTTTTTGGGATAGAGAGGCATGACGATGTCCCAAGTGCGCTAGTTCCAGAATTTTATGAGACTTATCTTAGGACTGGAAATATAGGCCCAGTAATACCTATAATTGAGCATAATAGGCAAGACCTCATAACACTTACAAACATCTTTTCAAAGCTATACGAGGAATGGAGCCAGTGATTGAGAATATACTTCTAAAACTAAGAAAAGACTCTTCTTTTGAGAGAAATATCGCACATGTTGAGTTGTTACCTGAAAGAAAACCGGTCTTTGGCGAAATCAAAGAACAGCTGTCCGATAAAATTATCGATTACCTGGATATAAATAATATCAGATTGTACAAACATCAGTGTGACAGCTTAGAGAAGATACGCAAAGGGGAGAATATTATAATCACAACCCCCACTGCATCTGGTAAAACTTTAGCATTCAACGTTCCTATTTTTGAATTTCTATCAAAGGATACCAATGCAACTGCCCTCTATCTATACCCAACAAAAGCACTTTCAAATGACCAGCTTAAAGTCTTAAAAAAACTTGAACTTGAGACTGAGATTAGAGTTAATCCCAATGTTTATGATGGGGACACACCCTCTGCCATTAGGCCCAAAATAAGAAATGAATCTAGAATTATAGTATCAAATCCCTATGAGGTACATCACATCCTCGCTTGGCATTGCAAATGGCAACATTTCTTTTCTAATCTAAAATTTATAGTCCTTGATGAAGCGCATATGTATAGGGGCGTTTTTGGATCAAATGTTTCTCTTCTTATCAGAAGACTAGAGAGGATATGTGAGTATTACGGATCAAAACCACAGTTTATACTTTCAACAGCAACATTGGCAAATCCGATAGAATTTGCTGAAAAGCTTACTGGATTAAAATTTGAGCTTATATCTGAAGATGGCTCCCCTAAAGGTAAAAAATATTTCATTTTTTATAATCCCCATGCAGACGGATATCTATCTACGCATCAGGAATCAAAAAAGTTATTCTTATTTTTCATAAGGGAAGGACTTCAAACTTTGTGCTTCACCGTTTCACGTAAGATGTCCGAATTAATTGCAAGATGGTCAAAAGAATCACTTGACACTTCAGAAGAATTCTTGAAAGACAAGATAATGGCATATAGGGCAGGATATCTACCAGAAGAAAGAAGAAGGATCGAAAATGGTCTTAAAAATGGAACTATCAAGGGCGTTACTTCAACAAATGCACTTGAACTTGGAATTGATATAGGGGGTCTTGATAGTGTTATTATTTCTGGGTATCCGGGAACTGTAATATCTACATGGCAACAAGCAGGAAGGGCTGGAAGAGGAACAAACGATTCAGTTGCAACACTTGTTGCATTCCAAAATCAACTGGATCAGTATTTTATGAGGCATCCTGATGTATTCTTTGGAAAATCGCATGAGCATGCCATTGTTGATTTATCAAATCCTTACATTCTCTTTGGCCATACAATGTGTGCTTCTTCTGAGTTGCCAATAGTTTTACAGAGGGATCAAAAGTATCTTGGACAAGAGCTGCCTCAAATTCTAGAAGAGCTCAAGAATGAATCACTTGTCAAAGAAACACAAAACGGATGGATTTACTCTGGAACAAAGAGCGCCTCAATGATTGTTAGCCTTGATAGCATTTCTAGTGATGTTTTCAAAGTCATGTACCAAAATAAAACACTTGAAACAATGGATAAAGCCCAAGCATATAGGGAGGCACATGAAGGTGCAGTTTTACTGCATCAAGGTGAAACATATATCGTTGATTCAATGGACCTCAAAAATGGAATGATTAGGGTAAATAAAACTGATGTTGATTTTTATACACAAGTACTCAAAGAGAGTTTTGTTACAATTATTGATATTATTGATAAAAAATCAATAGGAAATATTGAGTTATTTATTGGTCATCTAAAAGTCACGGAAAATTATAATGCATATAAGATTATGAAGGGGGATAGTGCAATTGGCTATAAAAATATTTATTTGCCACCTCTTGAATTTAATACCATTGGTTTCTTCTTTACATTTCCCCCTTCAATAGAGGATGAGTTGTGGGGCGAGAGGAGCAATGATAAAGATATTCTTGAAATGTTAATTAAAAGAAAGAATGTTGATATTAGAAAGGAAGTTTTTGGTGGCTCACTTCATGGTATCGAGCACGCTATGATTGGGATTATGCCTTTTCACGTTATGTGTGATAGGTGGGACATTGGAGGGCTATCAACAAACTTTCACCCTTCTACAGGAAAACCTACAGTATTCATCTATGATGGATTTGAAGGTGGCATAGGCTTATCTGAGAAGGCTTACGAATTATATGGTGAAATTGTAAAGACTACTCTGGAGTTAGTTAAAGAATGTAAATGCGAGGAAGGATGCCCCGCATGCATATATTCGCCAAAGTGTGGAAATGACAATAAGCCCATGGATAAGAAAGGAACTATCTTTTTACTTGAGAAGATTATGACAAATATCTCCATTTAAATGAGATTTTTTATATTCTTAGACATTTAGCGATTATCGTATCTGAAATAGAAGAAAATAGTTATATTATTTTGTATTTTAATATCTTAGATATAACATAATTTAAACCTAATTATAAGTTATTTTAAATTATTAATTAATATACATAATAAAAATATATAAATTGGAGAATATAACAAAAAAAATTAATTTTATTTCAAAAAAAATTGAGAAAACCGCAAACTATTTAAATTAAAAAAATTATTTTCTAATATATATTTCGATAATATCGGTGATTTTAATGAAAAGTAAAATAATTTCAATAATATTAGTATTAAGTTTATTCCTAACTTTTTTTACTAGTTTTGTATTTGCGGCAGCTATACTGACATCATCTATATCTGCAACACCTGCAACTGTCACACCAGGCCAGACCATAACAGTTGTGATGAGAGTTACCAATAGTGGAAATCAAGGGTCTCACAATACAACTCCTTCATCTCTAACTATTGCAGGCACAGGATCAGCTACTCTCCTCACAAGTCCCTCTTCACAGCAAATACCGAGCGGCCAATATAGAGACTTCACATGGACCTATACTGCTGGAGCGGCAGGCACAGTCAACTTCACTGGCAATGCCAGTGGAAATTCAGGTAATAATAATGGCCCTATAGTATCCTCGACCCAAACAACTTCAAACGATGTTAATATCTCTACTCCAGCTGGAGTCCTCTCATCATCTATATCTGCAACACCT
>LNGC01000132.1 GCA_001587715.1 Candidatus Methanofastidiosum methylothiophilum
CGCCACCGAAAACTCAGTCAGGTGTACCAATACATGGAATTGATGGAAGATATTTTTCAGACGGCAACTTACCCAGAAATGCTTGCGGGCGTTGATCTAGCGGGAAATGAGAAACAAATGCCCCCCGAACGACTCCGGGAAGCATTCGAACTGGTAATGGACCGATGCCAGCATATTACGATTCATGCGGGGGAAAACGAAGAAGTGAAAAACATCTGGCAAGCTGTGTATTACCTGCATGCAGAACGTATCGGCCATGGGCTAACCCTTAAAAACGATCCGGACCTAATGCAGAAATTTATCGATCGGGGGATTGCACTGGAAATGTGCCCATCCAGCAATATCCAGATCATCGTTCCCGAACTAACGGAATACCCCCTGAAGTATTATCTGGAAAAGGGGGTACCCGTAACTCTGAATACGGACAATCCAGGGATTTCACGCACGAACCTAACCCGAGAATACCTTACCGCCGCCAGTCTTACTCCGGGAGGACTGTCCATTCTACAGATCCTTCAAATTGTCAAGAACGGCTTTTCCGCGGCCTTCCTGCCCCTACCCGAGCGGGAAGAACTGCTACTCTCGGTAGAGGAGGAACTCTACCGGAATTCGATTCCACTGTTGGAGGAGGGATAAATGAATCAAGTTAGAGAAAATTCCATAAATCAGCCTTCCCTTGAAGAAATTACACTTGGTGCACTCTTGCATGATATTGGTAAGTTTGCCCAACGGGCTGGTGAAGAAGATTTTAAGAAAGAAGAAATGCGGCCATTGATTCAAAAAAAAGACAAAAAAACCGAGAGATATACACATGATCATGCGCTATATACTTTTGGTATAGTAGAATCAATTCGAGATGCATTACCCTTAAAAATACGATACGAGATAGTTGCAAGCCTAGCTGCATGCCACCACGAACCTTCCACCATTTTTGACAAAATGATCCAATTGGGAGACATAATTTCTGCTGGATTAGAGCGGAAAGAATATGCAGATACTGAAACATCGGATGAAAAGAAACAGTTCTATGAAATACCTCTTTCATGTATTTTGGATCAAGTAGATCTTATTGGTAAAAAATCACCTAAAAGATTTTACAATCTAGCTCCCTTAAGCCCAGATTCAATATTCCCTACTTCAACCACAATGGTTGGGAAAAAGGAATATGCTAATCTCTGGAAACTATTTTATAATGATCTATTAAAATTAAGAGTCCAAGAGTTTGAAAACTACTTAGATGCATTAATAGCTATTTACGAACACTATTTATGGTGCATCCCTTCTAGTACCATTCAAGAACCGGATATAAGCTTATATGACCATTCTATAACTACTACTGCCTTTTCTGCTTGTCTATACAAATATTACATGGAAACTAATGGGCAGAATATAGGATCTTTCGATTTTAATTTGAAAGAACCTACGTTTCTCTTTATTAGCGGTGATGTAAGTGGAATCCAGTCATACATCTTTGATTTAAAAACAACCGAATCTAATGCGAAATTACTCCGGGCAAGGAGTTTTGAGATAGAACTACTTACTACTCAAGCAGCTAATTTAATTATTAAAACACTTAATTTACCTAAAGTATGTATCCTTACCAATGCTGGAGGGCAATTTTTAATTCTTGTACATAATACTGAGGAAGTTAAGACAAAAATTAGAAAACTGCGAGAAACCATAGAAAGATATTTCTTAAATCACTTTCTTGGAGAATTGAGTTTGAATATATCTGAACCTGTAGAATCCAGTATATCGGACCTTAAACAAGAGGAATTCCCCCACTTGCTACAAAAAATAAAAGATTCAGCAATAGCAAGCAAGTATAAAAAGTTTAACTCATTATTAAAAACGAAATCAGATCATATTCTTGATAAAGAATATAATAGAATTCAAGAAAAAGATGCTGTTTGCCCCGTATGCGACCAGAGAGCTGGTGAAGAAAAAAAAGAGGGAATCCTTATCTGTAGAACTTGTAATCGACTAATTAAGATTGGAGAAAAACTACCAAAAGCGCTAGCCGTAGAAGCTCAAAAGGATGCAAGACTAGGAGTTGAAGACGTATATTTACTAACCGAGAGTCAATTAAAACAAACTAAATTTGCTTATTCAATAAATAAATATCGAATTGGGCTTGGTATATACCACATGCCATATCATATACCTTTGAAAGATACCGGAGAGCCTTTAACCTTTGAAGAATTAGCGGAACAAGGAGAAGGAACAAAAAAAATTGCGATGTTTAAAGCGGATGTAGACAACCTTGGGGCAGTATTCTCCATAGGAATGAAAGGCCACATATCGATTTCCAGATACGCAGCTTTAAGTAGAACATTACATTATTTCTTTAGCACTTATTTAAATCATTTTATTGAAAAAAATTATCCAAAATATATATACACTGTTTTTTCCGGTGGGGATGATGTATGTATTATTGGACCATGGAACAAGGTAATAGATTTTGCCCTTTCTTTGCAGCAAGAGTTCCAGCGTTTAGTTGGTGAAAACCCTTCTATTACATTATCAGCTGGCGTTATATTAGCACATCCGAACATACCGGTAAGAACTATAGCTTCTGAGGCAGAAGAAGCCTTAAAAAAATCCAAAGAAGCAGATCCAGAAATGAAAGAAAAAAATAAAATCACGCTTTTTGAAACTACCGTTACCTGGAAAGAGTTTAAAAAATTAATGGATGAAGCTAATAAGCTATTCTATTTACTCGATCGCAAAAAGATTTCACAAGCTTTTTTGTATAGATTATTACAGTACCATAATATGAACAAGTTAATTACTAAGGACCATAAAAATATAAGTAGAAATATATTATGGATAAGCCATTTATACTATGATATAGCTAGAAATTTAAAGGATGAGAATAATATAGACTATGAGAAAAATAAAAACTATTTAAAAGAGTTTGTACATAATTATATACAAACATTACGTATACCGGTTAGCTATGTGCTATACCGAGTACGGAAAGATTAGAGGAGGTTTACAGATGACAAAACAAACATTTTATGTGGATCAGAACAAGCGTATCATAGATCCAGAGTTATTCAATAAGCGAGCGGAAGAAGCGGCTGAAAAAATGGCTCTTGTATCAACCACACAAATGCGAAGGGTGTTTGACGAATTAAAACGATTAAAAAGAAGAGTTGAAAGAATTGAAACTGAGGAAGAGTTTAAAAAAATTCTTCCCTACATTCTCATGGAAAGATCTAAAATAGTATATACAGTTGCGAGAGCACGTGATAGGGAAAAAAGTAAAAGTAAATTTTATGAAGAGCTGAAAAATTTGTTTGAGAACTATCTTAATACCGATCAGATAATCAGAAAAGAAGATTACATTAACTTCTGTGATTTCATGGAAGCTATTGTTTCGTTTCATTATGAAAAAGCACTAGAAAAAAAACAAGAGCAATCTTATAGAGGAGGACAAAAATGAATTACAAATTATTAAAAATAAAAAAAATTACAGGTAAAATTAAAATTCTAACCGGCCTACATATCGGCGCAGGGAGTGACAAAATAGAAATTGGCGGAATGGATAACCCGATCCTTAAAGATCCAGTTACGGGAGCTCCTTACATTCCAGGATCTTCCCTAAAAGGAAAGATGAGATCTCTAATGGAGTGGAAATTGAATAAGGTTCTAGAGAACAATGGTAACCCCTGTAAATGTGGGGTATGTGACATCTGTACTGTATTCGGCGCACCGGCGGTAGAAAAAGGGAAACAAGACTCTATAGAAAAGGCTATTAAAAGGGGGCCAACAAGGATCATTCTACGGGATGCTCATCTAACAAAAGAATATCAGGAAAAGTTTAACAAAGGAGAAATACTCATAGAGGAAAAATGCGAGAATTCTCTGAATAGAATAACCGCTGCTGCAACACCTCGCCAATTAGAGCGGGTAGTTCCTGGCGTAGAATTTGATTTTTCCCTGGTATTCAAAGTATTAGAAAAAAATAACACACCTCAAGAAAATACAACAAAATCCGATGAAGAGCTTTTTAATGAAATTGTTCTTCCCGCTCTTGCGATGCTTGAACAAGACTACTTAGGAGGAGGCGGCAGTAGAGGAAACGGGAAAGTTCAATTTAGAGGATTAACTGATGAAGAAGGGAACGCAATTCAATTGCCAAAGGTGTAACCTATGAGCCTGTATAAACTCAAACTCAATTTACATAGTGCGTTAATCACTCCCCTCATTGGCGATACTCTATTCGGTCATGTCTGTTGGGGAATTGTTCGAACAGCGGGAGAAAACTCCTTGGAGGAGTTCCTTTCCCTTTGTGATCAAGATCCGTCACACTTTGCAATATCTTCCGCCTTTCCAGAAGATATGCTTCCCCTTCCAATCTTGCCGCCCCCTCCGCAAATCACTCCAAGCTTAGATACCACTTTATCTCAATACGGGAAGAAAAAAAAGAACAAAAAGAGAAAATACGTCCCTGCAAAGGCACTATTAGATCCGAAAGAACCGTTGAATGCAGAAAGGTTATATAAGCTACTGGAAAAATCTGCAGAATCCATTAGTATGAAATCGTATTACCATCTACATAATACGATCAACCGTCTT
>LNGC01000133.1 GCA_001587715.1 Candidatus Methanofastidiosum methylothiophilum
TTGGATTGAAAGATTATGACCGACCCGTGAAGTTAGACCAATTCGATGATGCTTACATAATGCCTATTCAAAGGCACTTTCCTATTGGGAAACTTTTCTTTGAGATAACAAACCTCAATGCAACAGCAATTGATATAACAATGTGTGTAGAAGGCTATCAGGAAACAAAAAGAGATATAAGACAAGAAGACTTTAAAACGCCACGCATAGCTTGGGTTTCATCGGTAACCTTACCAGCACATACAGAAAACAATGACATTTACTTTGAAATCAAAGATGATATTATAATTCAAGAGATAGGTTTTAGTGGAAATGTTGAAAATACAATGGTAATGAACATTTTCAGAGAAAACCGAAACGGGGAGTCAATTTGGAAAGAGAAAATACCAATTACTCTTTTAAAAAAAGGTTTATTTCCATTTCATTCACCAGATGGAATAATAAATTATAATGCTTATTTGGTATTTGAGAAGTCTGAACGACTTCGATTTGAGATAGAAAATAAGTCTGATGGGTCTAAACAACTTGATGTATTTTTGAAAGGGCGAGAACGTGAACCTAATAATAAATAAAACAATTGTCGTTCCATCACATACACCTAAAACAATAATTGAATATGTTGTTAAGAAGCCTATGCTTTTGAAAAGCGGTTTCTATCAACTACCAACAGAAACCCTTGATGACTTAGTATCGGTTATAGTAAAGAAAAACGAGAAACCACTTAACTATTTTGGCATTTCAAACTTGTGGAGAAATTATCCTTGTGAACTGAACGAGGAATTCTCCATAAATCAAGATGCAAATGATATTCTAAAAGTAGATGTTGTAAATAATACAGCAAATAGCATAACTATAATGGTTAATATGGTTTTAGAAGATATTATCTCTCAAATAAAGAAAGATAATGGAGTTTCGTCATTGAAAGATGTTGTTATAGGTAACAAATCTAATTTTTTGAATGGTGATTCTTTATAAGATAAAGGACTAATAAAAACGGAGGCTATTAAAATATGGCAAGTTCATACGAATTACCAGTGAAGTGGGATGCTCGTTCGAGCAAGACTAAATCATTTGGAATGTTTACTGCTTTAATTCCAGCGGTTATAACAGGTGCAACCTATATGATAGGTTCTAAGATAGTATCTTGGATAACAGCCCAATTCAAAATTGAGGAAAAATCGAAATTTTGGGTATATCTAATTGCTGGAATTGTCTTACCATTGGTATTAGCAAATATCAAGATAAAGGATAAAAAGATACCAATAACTGAAGATGTGTTAACTGGACTACTATTAGTAGGAATTGATGGCTTCATAACCTCATTTACTGGCTATAAAGGTATTCAAGACTTTGCTGTAAGAGGCATTAACTTTGGAGAAAACACAACAACAAATGGCAAAACAGATAATAACAGTGCTAATACAAACGGATTTGGGAATTATCTTCCACAAACACAACAACCTTTTCTTGTAGCAGACCAAAATGGAAACCTTTATGATATGAGGACACAACAACTCGTAGCAACATCTCAACAGATGGCTCAGGGTCAACAACAAGGACAGTTCTACGGAGATGATGATGAAGATGACTATCTCTATGATGAAGATGAAGAGGTGTTCTACGGAGATGATAGAGACAAAGATATATCCTTTAATGGAACAAAGGACAAAGACATATCCTTTAATGGTTATGGTTCAGTTCCAGTGTGGAATTAAAAAAATAACATAAATATAGTTCTTGTTTAGAACTAAGAAAGAAATAATATTATTTAGGAGACATATATATATGCCAACCTTAGTGAAAGAAAATGACTATGTCGTAAGATATGGTGATGAAAAGATAGATTTAAAAGAGGTTGCTCCCAATAGGATTTGGATAAGTAACAATCAATACTTTAGGACACCTTTGTATAACAAAAATGAAGCAAGCGATGGATTAGATTCATATTTTCCAAAGCCAGATTCTTCTGGCACAATTCTCTTGTTTAACCAGAGCAAGACCCAACTTGGTTCAAAGGGACATTTCATAACGAATGCAGAAAGTCCATCTCAACAACCTACTGGAAAGTATCTAATTGTGAGAGGATTAGGAGTTGAGTTCTCTCCATACATTAATAGAAGAGTGTTAGAAGCACTTAAAAAAATCAATTACCGCTTAATCGTGAAAAAGCAGGATAATAAGGAGAGAGTGAATCTCCCTCTTTTGAATATTCCCGTTTTGAATAGTGCAAGCGGAAATCTCGGTGAGAATACTCAAGCAAACGCAGACCTTGTAAACGGAAAAGCAAGACCAGTAGAACACCCTGAAATTAAGAGAAATGAGCCTATGTTACTCGATGATAGTAGAGTATTCGTATTCAAACCAAACGAACCATACGAAATCTATCTAACACCAGAGAACCCTGATTCGACTTCGTTACTTCCAACACCTGATGCGGCAGTAACAGAGCCAGACCCAGCATATAAGTTCAGACAATACTTAACAGTATATCTCTTCGGTTGGGAATCAGACATCAAGGCGGCTTTACAATAAAAATAATCAATAGAAAGGAAGACTAATTGTTGTCTTCCTTTTCTAATATCAAAGTGATGAGAGGTTAAGCAATGGCAACAGCAAGTAGTGATAAATGGAAAGCATACGAAAACTATGTGAAACAAAACAAAGAAAAGTTGAATAAGACAACTAACACAACAACAGCTAAAAAGACAACTACGACACAACCAAAAAAGACCATATCTCAAATAAGAAACGAAATTAATTCTAAAGTGGCAAGTAAAAATCAACAAAAGGTTGATGATAGATGGAAAGCATACGACACAAAGGTAAAAAGCATAATAGCATCACAAAGTAATGTAAGCAAAATGGCAGAAGCGAAAAGTAAAACAACTGGAACAGCCAAAAAATCAACAACAGAGAAAAGGATAATGAAAAAAGAAACTCTCGATACATTGAAAGCACTTGATAAGAAATGGAAAAGCGGAGCTAATTTAACAAGCACTGAAAAAAACTATGTAAAAGGCTTGCTTGATAATAAAATACTTATTCCAGAAAGAAGTTACTTGTTAGATAAACCCTCATCAACAGCAAACTCAGGATATGCAACATCAGGAGGAGTCTACTATAATCCTACAAATACTACAACAGGACAAAACACTTTTGTAAATCCAGGTACAACACCAGAAGTTGCGGCAAATATGAGAAGGAGACAACGAGAAAGACAAAGACCAATGCGAAAACCTAAGCCAAAATACACTGATATGTTTTTAGATATAACAAATAGCGGAATTATATATATAAAAGATAATAAAAACATTAGCTTATTAACAACACAAGATGAATTAAGAGTATTTTCATTCATAAATAGCGAATTAAGAAAAGGAAACACAATAACACTATATGCCAAATACAATGTGAATGTAAAACAACGGGCATTGAATATTATTAATACATTACGCAATTATAACAAATTATTTATTGTTACAAGTGAATATGGCACGGAAACACCAGAAGAGGAATTGCTTGCTCCTGTTATTTCATCTCATAAAATAATTGAAGGTAAATTGAATATTGATGGTGGCGATAATCCACAGGTTATTGCCAATTTACCTAACCATCAAATACCAGTTCTTACACCAGAACGAGAACAAGCGATATACCATCAAGTTATAAGATATTTCAATTACAGAAGCAAAGATGATACACAACTCGATAAATTGATTTATTCAACACTTGACTATATGTCTCACGATGGATTTGTAGAATGTATAAGTCAAGCGTGTTGGTATATGAACGATGAAGAAATACTCATAGACAAATCAGACTATTTGCTTCTCCATAGAGTATTTGTAGAAAATCAAGATGCATTCAAGAAATGGCATAAACGAAATGCCAGAGACTATAAACGATATGACTTACTTAATAATAGACGAAGAGTAGAGGAAAAAACAAAAAGCATAATATTGAAAAAGAGTTTTTCTGAACCTTCAACAAAACAAGCAAAAGGCGGAATATTTGAAGGATTAAATATAAGCCCAAATATTCCTTTCATTGCTATTGCGATTTTAATCGGAATACTAATCTTAAAATAATATTGGAGGCTAAAAATGTATTATTTAGGGAATGATACAAATAGAACAACAGACGAAAAGAGTGGTAATAATATGACAATGATATTGATTATAGGGATAGTTTGTCTTGGTGGTTTATTTTTGATGGGTGCTTTTAACCCAAAAAGCAGTAGAAGAGGTAGAAAGAATAAAAGAAAAGAGATTACCATATAATAAGAAAAACTACTGGAGTGAAATATAATGGCAACAGCAACACAAAATCGTGAAACACCCTTGTATTTGAATGATTTGAACATTGATACAGACAATCTAACTTATCGTTTCAGATTATCAAAAAGACCTTATGCTATTCAAGACACTGTAAGGGATATGATAAAGACTATTAATGAGGATAGATTAGACCCATTTGTAAGGCAAAAGGCTATTGAAATTACAAAGAATATCGCAGATAGAGATGCTCGTGGAATGATACAAGCCA
>LNGC01000134.1 GCA_001587715.1 Candidatus Methanofastidiosum methylothiophilum
GCTTCAGGAAGCGATGTCCAAAAGTCCCAGTTGTTTTTTGCGCTCCTCATGTTTGTACGAGGATCACGTTTAACTGCATGATTTAAGTCAGGGAATTTTAATGGATCACGGAGAAAAAACACTGGAGTATTGTTTCCTACAAGGTCCCAGTTGCCTTCCTCTGTATAAAACTTCATAGCGAATCCACGGATATCACGCTCTGCGTCGGCGGCCCCTCTCTCGCCAGCAACTGTTGAAAAACGGACAAACATCTCAGTTTTCTTTCCAATTTCTGAGAAAATCTTTGCCTTAGTATATTTTGTAATATCGTGTGTTACAGTAAACGTTCCATAAGCGCCAGAACCTTTTGCATGCATTCTCCTCTCAGGTATTACTTCTCTGTCAAAATGGGCAAGTTTTTCGAGATACCATACATCTTGTAGCAATACAGGCCCTCTGGGTCCTGCAGTCATTGTATTTTGATTGTCAACTACAGGCGCACCGGCAACTGTAGTCAACTTTTTCTTATTCTTCTCTTCTATTTTAAAACCTCCTTCTTCCATTATGGTAAGTTTATCTTCAAATAATTATCGGATATACTTTAAAGTTAAACTTAGAAAAATTAGATAATTATTAATATTGTTTAATAATTATTATTATTTAATAAA
This sequence comes from Candidatus Methanofastidiosum methylothiophilum, assembly GCA_001587715.1. Classification (GTDB taxonomy): domain Archaea; phylum Methanobacteriota_B; class Thermococci; order Methanofastidiosales; family Methanofastidiosaceae; genus Methanofastidiosum. The sequence goes on from LNGC01000134.1 coordinate 648, forward strand.
ATCTATTTTCTCTTCTTTACCATCCATGAAAATATTTGTTTCATAGGGTTTTGTTTGGGCTATTATGTTGCCGTTTTTTATAACTAAATATCTCCTGCTAACAAGTCTTATCGCATCGATTGCAGTTGGCGCATCAAAAACTACTAGGTCTGCAGGATTTCCTACTTTTATGCCATAATCCTTGGCGCCGAATGTTTTGGCCGGATTTGTTGTAATCATCTCAATTAATCTCATCATTTCATTATAGCCTGACATCTGCCCGTAGTGGACAAAAACAAATGCTGCTTGCAGGGGATCCCCAAGTCCTAATGGATACCATGGATCCATTATTGAGTCATCTGCGATTGATACATTTATCCCCATTGCGTCCATCTCTTTTACCCTAGTGTGGCCCCTTCTTTTTGGATATGTGTCAAATCTTGCTTGGAGAACAGAATTATCAAGTGGGTTTGTGACCATGTTTAGCTCTGCCTTCTTAATCCATCCCAATAGCTTGAAAGCGTATGCATTATTATAAGAGTGCATTGCAGTAGTGTGACTTGCCGTGACTTTTCCTAGATAATTATTTTTTATTGTTTCAGCAGCCAGCACTTCAACAAATCTTGAATGTTCATCATCAGTTTCATCTATATGGAGATCCACCATTTTTCCAAGTTCTTTTCCCAACGAGACTGCAAATATTGCATCCTTTACGCCGTCCTCTCTTGTCCACTCATAGTGCGGGATTCCCCCAACTACATCAGTACCTTTTTCCATGGCTTTCCTCATCAATTCTTCTCCATCAGGATATGAAAATATCCCTTCCTGGGGAAACGCCACTATCTGAAGGTCAATGTAATCTTTGAATTCCTTTTTTATTTCTAATAATGCATTTAGGGCATTAAAAGATGGGTCACATACATCGACGTGTGTTCTGACTCTTGTGACTCCGTTTGAAATTTCCCACTTCAAAGCTTTTCTAACTCTATTCTTGACATCTTCTTTTGTAAGGGTCTTTTTTCTTTCTGACCATATGTCAATGCCTTCTAAAAGAGAGCCGCCGAGATTGTACCTGGGCTCACCCACTGTAAGTGCAGCGTCCATGTGGACATGTATCTCAACTAAGGGCGGAGAAACGAATCTTCCTTTAAGATCAATTTCTTCGTCGCCTTTATCAGCAATATTCTTTTTTATTTCAGAAAATTTACCATCAGAAATTCCTATATCAACTAAATAATCATTATCATGTAATCTGGCATTTCTCAATACAAGTTCCATTTTCACACCACACGATATTTCTTTTCAATTAATATAAATTTAATCTTAAGTATTTAAATTAAATAAAAGAAATAAATATAAAAGAAAGTAAAAAAGATGGATTGGATGAAGAAAATTACCATAGAAAAAATATGGGATATTTTAACCCCCATACAGTTATTAATAATTGGATACATTTCAATAACAATAATAGGTTCATTGCTGCTTATATTGCCCTTTGCTTCTTCATCGGGTATTTCTCAGAATTATATTGACGCCCTCTTTACTTCAACTTCAGCTTCAACAACAACAGGCCTCATAATAGAAGATACCGGCGCGTATTATTCATTGTTTGGACAAGTTATTATCTTGTTATTATTCCAAATTGGTGCGCTTGGGTATATGATAGGTGTCACATTGATGGTTTTGGGTCTTGGAGGAAAAATTTCAATCACAGACAGAATTCTTTTGAGAGAATCTGTTAAGAGGCCAACGACAGTGGATATGATATGGTTTGTAAAAATAATAACAATAATTACATTCACAATAGAAGCTTTGGGTGCTTTAGTCCTCTCTATTTACTGGACAAAAGATTTTGGTTTTAGTAGTGGATTGTATTTGGGGATTTTTCATTCTGTTTCTGCATTTTGTACGGCAGGATTTTCTTTATTTAAAGATGGATTTATTGGATACCAAGACAGCATCTTAATCAATCTAGCCCTTAGTATCTTGTGTATTCTTGGAGCTATCGGATTTTTTGTTATCTATGATGTCCTAAGATTCACCAGAGCTTCTTATAAAAAGGAACAAAAGAAAATCTCAGTCTATACTAAATTTAGTTTCTTGCTTACATTACTCTTAATATTAACTGGATTCATTGTTATTTTTATTTCTGAAGGTGATTCAATTATGACGTCTATATTTCAATCAATATCCTCCTCAAGCACGACTGGTTTCAATAGTGTTGATATATCTACCATGGGATTACCCAGCCTATTTATTATGATGGTCTTGATGTTCATCGGTGCCTCTTCTGGGGGGACAGGAGGGGGTATGAAATCGAGCACCTTCGGGGTATTGATTTTATTCACGTATTATCTTTTGAGAGGTAAAAAAGATTTGAATATATTCAAAAGGGTTATCGCTCCTGAAAAAATAGAGAAAGCATTTGGAATTTTTATTACTTCTCTGATTTTTATTGTAGTTGCTCTATGCATATTGCTTTTCACAGAAGAGTTTACTTTCATTGCGATTCTTTTTGAGATAGTGTCCGCCCTAGGTACTGTTGGGCTCTCTCTTGGTATAACGCCTTACCTTAGTTCAGTTGGAAAATTAGTGATTATATCTCTTATGCTTATAGGGAGAGTAGGCCCATTGGCTATAGGATTCTCATTATTGGGTAAAAAGAAGGAAATATCTTTTAAATATCCAAAAGCAGATATTTTTGTTGGATGAGGAAAGTGTGATTTGATGAAACAGTTTGTAGTTATTGGCCTTGGAAATTTTGGTATAAATGTTGCAACGGCCCTCCATAAGCTAGGCAATCAAGTTCTAGTGATTGATGAATCAGAAAGGAAAGTTGAGCAAATTAAAGATTTAGTCACTCAAGCAATTGTTGCTGATGCAACGGATAAGAAAGTATTGTCAGAATTTGTTGATAAATCAGTAGATGCGGCAATTGTATGCATGAGAGACAACATTGAAGCAAGTGTAATGATAACTTTATACCTAAAGGATTTAGGCATTGAGAAGATAATAGCAAAGGCAATAAATGAGGATCACGGTCGTATCTTGGGCCTAGTTGGAGCCTCAAAGATAATCTACCCTGAAAAGGATGTCGCGATTGAACTTGCTGACACACTCACAACACCAAATCTTATTAATTGGCTACCTGTGGAGCCCGATTATAAAATCTTTGAGTTAAAGGCTCCAAAAGAGTATGTGGGTAAGACACTTGCAGAGCTAAAATTGGATGATAATTTTGGGATTCAAGTTATAGCCATAAAGGAAGGGCCAAAGGGCCCATTTCATCTAATCCCGGGCGGGAGTTTCACAATAACTGAGAATAGCTCTCTTGCAATCATAGGCAAAAATGAGGATATTGCAAAGTTAAAATCAAATAATAAAATATAACAAATACCTTTTTATTTCTAAGCCTCCAAGTATATTGTATGGATGATGAAGATAAAATTCTTCTTATGGGAATTGGGGCTTTAGGTGCTGTGGCTTATCTTGCCGTAAAAGAAATTCAAGAAAGAGAAGCTTTGGAAGAGCAAGGTGAATCTAAGATATCGGCCCAAAATGATGATGTTTATGATGCAGGGTACACCCTTTCTGAAAAAGAAGAGGTGGAAGTTCCAATATACAAAGATATTCTAGAGCTTCTTTTTGGTAGAAAGTAAATTATTAGGTAGGAAATCTTTTAAGATACTTCCGATATACCCCTCCAATGGATAAAAAGAGAATTGGAGTTTTGGCAATTGTCGGTGCAAGTGTCATGTGGGCAATAGAGCCCATATTCGCAAAACTTGCCTATTCCAACTCCAGTGTTGTCCAGACATCAGCTTTCAGGGCTATATTTGTCACAGTTGTTGCTTTGGTCTATGCACTTTCA
>LNGC01000135.1 GCA_001587715.1 Candidatus Methanofastidiosum methylothiophilum
GATAGAGAGCCGTCCCATTCGGGTGCAGTTGTTATATACACTGCGTAGTCAAGGCCACCTCTAAACTGATTCCACCATATCGTATGGTGCTTTGATATACCTCCTCCAATCATCAATGCGCCAGTTTTATCTGCTGAATAAATCAAGTCACTTATAATATCCTCATCCTTCATCAAATTAAGATTGAAATCTTTATGTCCATCCTGCCAGAAAAAATAAAGTTGCCATCCCCAAGAACCGTCAAGAGGCCCAGGAAGTATAACTGGTATCTTATTCTTATAGCACCAGTAAATAATTGAGTCTTCCTTATTTTTTTCTCCTTCTAGAGCTTTTCCAAACTCCCATACCAGCTCGTGAGGGGAAATATCTCTAAGACCTTTCTCGTATAAATCTCCAATAACTTTTCTGACCTTCTCCTCAAGGATCTCCGAATAAGACTCATTTGGTATTAATACATTGCCTTCCCTGTTTACCCCTTCCTTGTGAAGCTTTCTATCATCCATTTCAAATGAGCCGTGATAATAGTTCTTATAGATTCTTGCAATGTCATGGTCTAACGTACCGGGGGTGGTAATTATCATATCAAAAAGTTTTCTTTTTACAAGCTCCTTGATAATCCCTCTTGTTCCTGTAGCAACTAAGGAAGCTGGGAAAGAAAGAATTCTCTTGCAATCTTTGTCCTTTGTCATATTTTCTAGTATCTGGGAACCATCCCCAACTTTTTTTGCTACATATCCCCCAGAACGAGTCATCTGATCAGTAAGATCTTTCATTGTCTTTATTTTATTAAGGTCAATATCTTTTACAATTTCTCTATCCATAAATATAACTTGTATAAATTATCTTAAATAACTTTTCAATAACCTTAAATACTTTTTATCTATCTCATTTTTATGGAATTCAATATTCTCATCTGTGGTGTCGGTGGACAGGGAACTATCCTCTCATCATATGTTCTTGGAAATGCAGCATTAAAGGATGGATATAAAGTAAGATTAGGTGAGATTCACGGAATGGCCCAGAGAGGGGGTTCTGTTGTTTCTCATGTTAGGATGGGGGATGAAGTCTATGGTTCTGTTATCCCACAGGGAAAAGCAGATATCATAATAGCATTTGAGCCACTTGAAGCATTAAGAAATGTATCTTATCTCAAAAAAGGTGGCAAGATTATACTGAATACAGAGAGAATAAATCCAATCTCTGTATCCCTTGGTGAATGTGATTATCCTCCAATCGATGAGATATTGTTTACTCTTTCTGAAAAAGGCAAAGTGTATCACTTTAATGCAACTGAAATAGCAAAAAGCCTAGGAAATCAGGTCATAATGAATATGGTATTGGTGGGAGCATTGTCCCTACTTGAAACTCCCTTAAAAAATGAGACACTTTTAGAAACAATAGTATCAGTTTTATCCAAAAAAGCAGAGATAAATATGAAAGCCTTTGAAGCTGGAAGGAAGAAGATGGAGAGCATACTATAAACTAGATCTCTGCGATTATTGTTTCTCCCGCTTTCACCTTTTCTCCAATATTTATCCTTGTTGAAGAGTCTGAGGGATACAAAACAACTACCTGTGACCCCAGTTTTATCATACCTATTTTATCTCCCACATCCAAACTTTGTCCTTGATGTACATAGCAATCAATTCTTCGTGCAACTGTTCCGGCAATTTGAACTGTAACTGTTCTTATTTCCCCATCAATTACTATTATATTCCTCTCATTTTCTGTAATGACATCCCCAAAAGCAGGAAAATGGCTACCTTCAATGTAAATAATGTCTATTACTTGGCCCGATATAGGTGCTCTGTTCACATGGACATCCAATACTCCCATAAAAATAGAAACCATTGTAAAATTTCCCTCAATAAGGCCTTCTAACTCTGGGAGATAAATTATTTCTCCGTTTTTTATTGTAAAAGGAATTTCACCACCCCTAACGACATCTATCGAAATTACTCTTCCATCAGCAGGAGAAATAATGATTCCATTTTCTGTCGGAATCGATCTTTGCGGATCTCTATAAAAAATAATACTAAAAACAATAAGTCCAATAACAATTAAGGATAGAAAAATGACTAAGTTTCTCTTATATCTGGGCACCACAAATGTTAAAAACAAAGATATTTATTTAAAATTAATCGTGATTGGTGTTCAACTAACGAAAACTATTATAAGCTATATATATTGAATATTGTTTGTTAGACCTAGAGGTGGTCCCATAGTCTTCATAGAAAAAGTCACAATGAAAGGATTTAAGTCCTATGGTAATAAAACTCTGACACTTCCGATCTCTAAAGGGTTCACCTGCATCGTTGGGCCAAATGGAAGTGGAAAGTCAAATATAACAGATGCAATCTGTTTTGTTGTTGGTAGGATATCTGCAAAATCAATGAGAGGTGAGAGACTCTCTGATCTTATATTTAACGGAACAGAAGATGAAAAGAAAGCCGAAGAGGCAATTGTTTCAATCACTTTCAACAATGAAGACGGCGGGCTTCCAATTGATGAGAAAAAAGTCACAATTTCTAGGGCAGTAAATCTCAAGGGAGAAGGGGAATATAGAGTTAACGGAAAAAGAGCAACGAGATCTTATATTTTAGATATCTTTTCTTATGTGGGAGTAAGGCCAGATGGTCATAATATTGTAATGCAAGGAGATATTGCTCATTTTATTAATATGAATCCTGTTGACAGAAGAGGAATCATAGAAGAAATATCAGGGATTGCAGAATTTGATGATAAAAAAGACAAAGGGTTAAGAGAACTTGACAAAGCTCAGGAAAATATAACTAGAGTTGAGCTTGTAATTTCTGAAGTAAAAAATCGTCTTGATAGATTGCTCAGAGACAAAAAAGATGCTGAGAGATACCAAGAGATTGATAAAGAGATTAAAAATAATTGGGCTATTTACTATCACAGCAAATTAAAAGAGTTAGAGGATACAAAAATAAAACTCGAAGCAAATATAGAAAAAGGTCAAAAAGATATTGAAGAGTTGAGGGCCTTAGTTTCTAAAATTATTCAAGATATATCAAACAAAGAAAAAGAGCTGTTAGAGCTAGATGATGAATATAATCGTAAAATGGAAATGGACAGTATCAACATAACAAGAGAAATTGAGAAAATTAAAGGGAATATTTCATCTATTAATCAATCAATCGAATATGAAAAAAAGGAACTTTTCTCAGTAAAGAAAGAGATTGATGAACTGAAAAAAGAGATCTCTGAAAATGAATTAAAAATCAAAGAACTAATAGAAGATAAATCTAGACTTGAAAAGGAAAGCGCTGAAGTCGAATCAACTATTAAAAGTAAGGAGGCAGAATATAGAAAACTCCTTGATGCACTCTCTGGAAAAGATGGGATGTTTCTAAAAATTAAAGAGAGCCTAATTGAAGTTGATAGAAGACTGGAAAAAAATAGAAAAGATTACCTTTCTCTAAACAAAGAACTTGATTCTTATAATGCATCTGTTTCGCTTCTGGATCAAGATACTAAAAGAATTTCATCGGATATCAAAAAGATAGATGATAAATTATTAATTATTGAAAATAAATTAAAAGAAAAGGAATCAAAATTCTCAATCCATGAGTCTAATCTTAAAAATAACAGTAATGAAATTATTACTCTTAATCAAAAATACCAAGGTCTAAAAACTGAATTATTAAAGGTGGAGTCTGATTCAAAACAGGCTTTGTCACAATTTGAAAACTTAAAGGCCAGAATTAATGTAAAAAAAGAAGCTCAAAGCGATATTACAGGCGGCCAAAAGGCAATTGCAGAGATTCTAAAGGCTAAGAAGGATAAATTAATACCAGGAATTTATGGGACTATTTCCGAACTTGGAACTACTAAAGAAGAATACAGTCTCGCACTGGAAGTTGCAGCAGGCTCAAGACTTACAAATATAGTTGTAGAGGATGACAATGTTGCAAGGGAGTGTGTGAAATTCCTTAAGAATCTAAAAGCAGGACGTGCAACCTTTTTACCCTTAAATAAACTCGTTACTCCAAGAATATCAAATGCTCCAAAGACAAAGGGTGTTGTAGGACTTGCAATTGAACTAGTATCTTTTGATGAGAAGTTCAGAAAAGCGTTTGAATATATATTTGGCAGAACTTATATAATTGAAAATATTGACGTATCTAAAACTATTGATAATACTAGACTTGTAACACTTGATGGTGATCTTGTAGAATCATCGGGAGCTATAACTGGTGGTTATTATACAAGAAAGAAGTTTTCTGTTTCTTTTAACATTGAAGAAGATACCTTTTCCTTAAAAGATTTGGAGAAGAAATTATCTGAATACGATTTAAGAAAACAATCTCTAAAAAACGAAATAGAAAAACTTGAAGAAATCTTGAAAAATCTCAGTATTAATAAAGCAGAATCCTCTTCGGAGATTGCTACAGCCAATAGAGAAAAAGAAGAACTTCTGAAAGAAAAGAATTCCTTACA
>LNGC01000136.1 GCA_001587715.1 Candidatus Methanofastidiosum methylothiophilum
TAACTATATGTTTGAAGATGCAAAAGAACAACTTGCTAAGATGATAGCAGGGGAAGTTGTTTTATCAGATGATCCAGGTCAAACACTTAGAAAATGGCGTGAAATTTTTGGTATAACCCAAACTGACTTGGCACATCATCTATCTATATCCCCTTCTGTTGTAAGTGATTATGAAGGGGGAAGGAGAAAATCTCCGGGCTCTTCAACAATTAGAAAGGTCGTCGAAAGCCTAATAGAGATCGATATTAGCCGAGGTGGAAAGATAATTCATTCATTTAGCCACAGATTTGCTAAGGAGGTAATAAGTGACGTTGTGTTGGACCTCAAAGAATTCCCAGTACCAATATCTCCAAAAAAACTTATTGATGCTGTTCAGGGAGATATTCTAGTAAACGAAGAGTACTTGAGTAAGGAGATCCATGGCTATACGGTAATTGATAGTATTAAGGCTATTCTTAATCTCAATTCAGAAGAATTTCTAAAACTATATGGGCTTTCTTCAGAGCGGGCTTTGATATTTACAAAGGTATCAACAGGTAGATCTCCAATGATTGCGATAAAAGTACAGGGAATAATTCCTTCAATGGTTGTTTTACACGGGGCAAAAAAAGTAGATGAAATAGCCGTTCAATTAGCCGAATTGCAGAAAATACCTTTGATTCTATCGCCTATAGAATCGCTTGAAGATCTTTTAAATGGATTAAGGTCTCTATAATCTGTATCTTATAATGGCAGCAATACCACCAAATGCCTTTAACAATTGGCTACCTTCCTCAGTTTCAGTAGAGATTACTTCCACTTTAGTGCTACCTTCTTGTGCCAAGTCAGCCAACTCTTCAAGGAGGTCTACTTTTTCTTCTATATTCAAACTTAGATTCTCACATTTTTCGCACTGCATACCAGAAATTTGTTGTTCTAATTTGAATAGTTCTTCATCTGTTCCAGTCTTTTCAATAAGATTGCCACATGACCCACATTTTATCTTAATTCTATTTTTGTTTAGTCCTTCAGACAGAAGCAATAAATCTACAGCACCTGCTTCTAAGTATTTTCGAACTTCCTTTTCACCATATGCTGCAAGACTATCATCTTTAATTAATTCCTTAAGAAATTTGGTCACTATGTCTTTTTCTTTTGTTATGTCTAGATTCTCTAAGATTTTTGAACTTTTATCTACAAGCTCATTTAGGCCAAAAAGTTCAGTATATGCAGTATCAGCTGTCCCCAATATTTTTTTTCTAAGTTCGTGATGTAGGTATTCTCCTTCTTCGAATTCGAATTTGGTATAACCTCCTCCACCGATTAGAATTCCTTCTAGATTTGGCTGAGCAAGAAATATTTCGTTAGATTTTTCACCAACTGTATCTTTGAAATCGTCTGCTGCGATTTCTCTTAATCTGGCAAATCTCACTGAAGATTGCCCACCGGCCCTAAACTTCCCCGGCACTCTTGATGTCAAATGTTTAAGCAATTCTACCTTTTTACCCCTCAGAAGGCCTATACTCGCTTCTCCTCTTTCAACAATTATTAATCCGAAGACTCTCTTGTCCTCAATCATGTCAAGTAAAGGATCAAGAACAAACTGTTGGTCACATCTGTATATTCTTACTGATATAGGGTCAGGAGGATTAAGTGTAAAGAGTTCTATTTTTGGATTACCTTCATCCTCTGAGATATTGCCGGAGAAGATAACAAGCCCGTTAGGCGGTGTCATTTTATATAGCCTTAGATGCTGCATTACCCGCTCTAATGCCGAAAGAACATTTTTTCGTGTTCCCTTTGATTTAATATTAGTGGCAGTTCCTTGTTCGTCTTTAATCTGAGCTGCAACTTTTGAAATTTCATATCCTGCAGGTATATAAACCGATACAAGTTCTGTATGTCTACCCCTAATCTTTGACAGGAATTTAAGTTGCTTCTTAAATTCATAGAACTCTTTATTGTCCATAATCAAGAAAGGATAGAAAATATTTAAAAGTGTTCCTACATCTAGCAATAAAGTGGTCCAATGAGAAAACAAGTCTTCATGGAAATCTACAAGTCAATAAACACAAGAGATGACGTACCAGAACTATCCCATAAATATGGGATTGAAGAAGACGTTCTACTCTCAATATTATCTCAAAAAACTGTTAGAAATGTTAAAAAAGACTATTACCCCATAATGAATAGAATTAGGGAGCTTGTGAAATTATGGGATAAAGGACTCTCCTTTTTTGATATAGCTTCCAAACTATCGTTTTCACCAATATTAATTGCAACAATGATCCTTAAAGAAAAGGGCACCAATAAAAAAGAAATAAAGGATATTTTGAATAACCCAGATTCAATTGAAGATGAACGAATTAAAAATGAAATTATAAAGGCAATTGAAGTCGATATAGCATATTCTCCCCAATCCTCTAAAATCCAAAGGGAGAACGGCAAAAATGGCGAGGAGATGCTAAAAGTTTACCTCGATAAAAAAGAGATTCAATTTCTAAGAGAGGACGATTTGAGAAAGCTTGGATCAGGTAAAACTCCTGACTTTCTCTTAAAAAAACCTATTAAAATAAGAGGGAGAAAAGTTTTTTGGTTTGAGAGCAAGGCTAGTTTTTGTGATTACATAGAGTTTAAACAAGACTATAATAAACAATTAAAACACTACGTTTCACTTTTTGGTCCGGGCATAGTTGTATACTGGAAAGGTTACATAGATGACATTATCACTGATAAAAGAGTTTTAGTAGTAGATAAAAATTTCTTTGAAATAAGTTTTACTTCTTTTGAATACTTATAGAAGGCTCATACTGGTATCTCATATACTCATAACTCATATTTGATATACTGCCATCATCTGCAATTTGTAAAAACAATACTTTTGGATTCTTAAGTCCCGAAGTTACTTTTAATTCCTCTATTGCAGTATCAAGAGTGCCCACTCGGTCAGCAAGTTTATACGAAACAGCTTGGGTACCGCTCCATACATTTCCGTCCGAATATTTTAGAACTTCTTCTATTGAGAGTCTTCTTCCTTTTGAAACAACATAAACGAATCTATCAAAATCCTCATTAATCATCTGTTTGATATTTTCTCTGTCATCATCGGACAACGGTCTCCAAGGAGCGCCAAGATCTTTATCTTCTCCAGTTTTTATTACCTCTATTTTTATACCAAACATTTTTAGATATTCTGTTAAATCCTCGTGAACGTATATTACCCCAACACTCCCTAAGATGGCATCAGGTTTTACAATTATTTTGTCACAAGCAACAGCTAAATAATACCCGCCTGAAGCAGCAACGCCACCAACATAGGCAACAACGGGTTTTCTCATATTTAGTCTCTGAACTTCATCATAAATTTCTGTAACTGCAGACACTCCCCCACCGGGGCTATCAATCCATAGAACAACGCCACCGATTTCTTGGTCAGCTGCAAGTTTTCTTAATTCTGCAGTAATGGGGAGTACATCTTCTTGGTCTAATACCCCATATACCCTAACTACTGCTATGTTCCCGTTTATCGGAATGTTCTGGTTCTTAATTCTCTCAATTTCTTCCTTTAGCTTTTGTATTTCTTTGTTTTCCATCGACTCTTGTGATTCATATGCAGAAAGTTTGGATTTTAGGATATCAACTTCTCCGCTACTTGTTACTCCGCCTTTTTCAGAGGATATCCCAATATCTTCTAAATTAACATTACAACCGATTGTTGCAGTTATAAGAAAAAGAATAGTAAATATTAAAAATAAAAATTTTTTATTAGATTTCATTTTAGTTTTTCACCTTAAACTGTATCACTCTTTTTTCTTCTTTGAAGTCTTTTTCTTGGCTTTAGTCTCTTTTTTACTATCGAGGTCTTTTTCGACTTCTTCAACAGTCGATGCAAGTTCTTTTAATTCGCCATTCATTTCTTCTTTTGCTGCTTTGGCTTTCTTTTTTGGAGATTTCTCCTTTTTCTTTTCTTTTTCCTCTTTGGAATAGAACTTTGTCATGAAGACATATGCAGCTGCAAATACAACTACTAAAAGGCTACCAAATATGAAAAGCCTGTACTTTTCAAAGAATCCTGTTTCCTTACCCTTTTCGAGGATTACAGTAGTAACTGTGAAGTATAGTGTTTCTCCGGCAAGTGGGTGATTGAAATCGACAACAAAATCATCTGCTGTTACCTCAACTACTTCACCGACCTGATTTTGGTAAATGATGTCGTCTCCAACTTTTGGATTTACTTTTATTACGTATTTGTCGCCTGATTCAACAACATTTGCTTTTCCAAATAGTGTATCAATTTGTTTTTGTGGAATAGCTTCTACTTTCATGGTCTTATCAGTTACTTCAAGCACCATCAAATTCCCATATTCAGTTGGTAAAAGA
>LNGC01000137.1 GCA_001587715.1 Candidatus Methanofastidiosum methylothiophilum
AGCTATCAGAATATTCTATCAGTTTTTCTATTATAAAAATCTATTTAATCAAGGTAGTACATTCTTACCTTTTTATCACAAGACTTAAGCGTCCCGACCTCTTTAAATCCAAGCTTATCGTGGAATATTAATGAGCCTTCATTTAATGGATTAATTGACACTTCTGCTACAAGAGGTATGTCTCCTTTTGTATCTATTAATTCTTTGTATAGTAGAGATGCGATACCCTTTCCCCTCATTGACTCATCTACTATTACTCTGTCAATGTAGTAAAATTTGTTGAATTTATTTTTAAACCATAGGAAGTTTATGCTATCGTAATCTGTATTCTGATCCATAGCCATCAAGAATCCAACAATTCTATCATTAGTCTCAAATACATTAAAAATGGGGATATCCATGTAATTTTGAAAGAAATCAATTTCTTTTTTACCGACCCATTTTGATTCTCTATTGTTAAGATCTATTATTCTATGTAAGTCCTTTTCTTTGGCCCTTCTAATACTCATTAAATTAGTAAATCAACATTTATATTAAAATCTTTAGCCTATTCTTCAATTAATGTTAATTTTATAAAATATGAAAATATCTATATCGATTAAGACAGGTGCACTCTATGAATCATTCATTACTTGATCTTGAAACAATTGGGTGGAATTCATTTTTTCTTGGAAATTTCAATATATTTCAAGAAGAGGGACTAATACCAGGCCGTATTACCGAGGTACAGCGTAAAAGTTACATGACGCTTACAGAAACTGGAGAAATTGAAACTAGAATTTCGGGAAAATTTCGGTTCACTGCCGAAGACAAAACTACTTTTCCGGTAGTTGGAGATTGGGTGGCAATAAAGATGGAGACGGATAGGAAGGGTACAATCCATGCTGTTCTTCCAAGAAAGACCAAATTCTCTAGAAAGATTGCAGGCAAGATTACAGAAGAACAGGTATTACTTGCAAATGTTGATTTTGTTTTTATTGTATCCGGTCTTGACAATGATTTCAACATTCAAAGAATTGAGAGGTACCTTACTCTAGTCTCAAAAAGTGGGTCAAAACCTGTTATAATATTGAACAAATCAGATATTTGTCCAGATCTCGATAAAAGATTGGAAGAAGTGAAGAGAATAGATCCAATAATCCCCATACACACGTTGAGTGCTGAACACAATGAAGGTTTAGAATCTCTTGATCAATACCTTGACAAAGGAAAAACGATAGCACTTCTTGGTTCTTCTGGAGTCGGAAAGTCTACTATTATCAATAAACTACTTGGCACTAATCATCAAAAAGTTGGATCTGTTAGAAAATCGGACAGTCATGGGAGGCACATTACAACGTATCGTGAGATGTTCATGCTTCCCAATGGGGGAATGATCATCGATAACCCAGGTATGCGAGAGCTCCAATTGTGGTCTGAAGATGGAGATGTAAGCGATGTTTTTTCTGATATCGAAGCTCTTTCTGAAAACTGTAAATTTTCTGATTGTACCCATTTAAATGAGCCGAGTTGTGCAGTAAAGAATGCTATTGAAAATGGCGAACTTGAATTGCGTAGATATCAGCATTATATAAAACTCAAAAAAGAGATTGAATACCTTTCTATTAAGCAGAACGAGATGACTAGGATAACAGAGAAGGCAAGAGGGCGTGGCATGTCTAAAAAAATAAAACTGATAAGAAAAATGAGGTCTGATAAATTTTAGGTTAATAATTTTAGTAAATTTATAATGCATATTTTCAAAACCTTTAAAACTATCCTTTTCTTAAATTATTCATGGCAACTTTAAATCACATAGCTTTACTTGTTTCAAATCTTGAATTATCAAAAAGATTCTATAAAGAAACTTTAGGACTAGAAACAGTCTTTGAACACCCCATAGGAGGGGAACAGTTTGAAAAAGTAACTGGCATAGAAGGCTTTGACGTTGTATTTGCAGTATTATCAGATCCAAAATCAAGAGTTAATATAGAATTAGTAGAATTCAAAAGTGGGCTTATGGAAAGCCCTTCAATGTTTAATCATATAGCATTTGAAGTAGAAGATGTAGATGCGTTACATGAAAAATTTGTAAACAATTGCATAGAAACAGTTTCAGAGCCAGTGACGCTATCACATCCCCACCCAAAAATTAATGGCAAGAGATTCTTTTATTTTTACGATCCAGACGGGAACATAATTGAAGTATATAATAAAAAAGAAGGGTTATATTCAGAATAAAAATAAATATTTTTATTTATTCAGGCAGATAGGTAAATCTTATTCCCATGCCTTCCTTGACCTTATACCTTATATTCATGCCTATGAGCAATGCTGTTATCGGTTCAATAAGTCTTGCATTTTGTAGTGGTCCGCCATCAATTGCTCTTGCTCCAGGTATGTCTTTTGCAAGTTCCATTATTCCTTTTCTTGCATCCTTTGAACCCCCACATATAATTACATCACAATCGACAGTATTTGCTAGGTCAGAAAGTCTGTCTGCACTTACATTTTGAAATGCACTGATTACTTGAACATTATCTGGTACTAAGCTCTGAATAACTTCTGCCGCACTTCCTTCCCATGGAGAAATAACTGTTGTGGCTTTTCCACCAACTGCAGTTGAAAGAGGCACAACTACAGATACAACTGTTGTTCCTTCAGTTAAAGCCTCTTTAATAGACGCTACAGTAGGGATAAGATGCGAATAAGGAACACTTATCACAATTATGTCTGCTTTTTTTGCCGCTTCTAGATTGTCGAATCCTAGTATCTTTGCTTCAGGAACTTTTTCCTTTATAGTTTGAACGTCAGACCTTTCTATTTCTAATAAAGAACATGCAGTATCGATACATATCTCTTTTAGATTATCGGCAGATGCACAAGCCTTACTTTCTTCTCTAGATCCAATAAAGATTTCATGTCCAGCTCTTGCCCATCTTAAAGCAAGTCCCGTGCCCTGTCCGCCAGTTCCCCCAATAATGGCAATTTTCTTCATTTTAATCAACCTTAGAATACATTATACTTGTTTATATATAAAAAGTTTTTGAGAGAACACTCTCCAATTGAATAAAATAGAATGAAAAATTAATAAAAAAAGAATAAGAAAAATAAAATAATTTACTTGTATTTCTTGTGTTCTTCTTCTCTGATTTGTTGCCACTTCTTGCCTTTTCTTATACCTTCAAAGACAGGCTCAGCATCTCCTGGTCCTTTACAATATACGGCGTAGTCCATTGTTTCTGCATATGCTGGGTCGACTGCTCCACCGGCAACTATGAATGGTACTTCTATACCTTCCTTCTTCATAAGTTCGGCTACCTTGGGGAATGCAGTTCTTGTTGTTGTCATCAATGCTGTTCCAGATACTACATCAGGTCTTTCTTTCTTTGCTGCCTCAATTACTTTATCCCATGGAACACTTGCCCCTAGATCAGTTACTTGGTATCCCTTTGCAATCAAGATTGATTTTACAATGTCTTTTCCAATGGCGTGAACGTCACCGAATGCAACGTGCATAATAATCTTGCCCTTTGGCTTGACATCTCCCATTGCGCTCTGGCAGTGGCTGATACCTTTCTTCATTGCATTTGCAGCGAGTAATATTTCAGGAACGAATGCATATCCACCATCATACATCTCTGCTACACCAATAGCACCAGGTAATAATGCTTCTTCTACTAGGTCAATTGGTTTTAATCCTTTTTTAAGGGCTGCTACTACTAGATTTTCTGTTGTTACAGCATCTCCTAACATGACTGCTTTTGTTATGTCTGCAAGGTCAGCTTTTGCTGGTGTGTATTTCTTTATGATCTCTTCTTTGCTTAGTGCAACGACTTTTCTCTTTACTTTCTTTGGTCCACATGCTTCTACCATGGCTCTTATGTTTTTGTTAGGAGTCATTGGTGGTGTACCGCATGCTGGGGAGAGAATATCAACTCCATCAGCAATATCTCTTAGTGATTGTGTATAAACATATTCAGGAGTACCCATCATTACGACTGGGATTGTTTCCAAACTTCCGACGAGTGTAACTCTGTCCCCAAGACCCATTACGGCTTCCTTAACTGATGTTCCAGGAGCCTCGAATGAGAATGCGTCAAATCCAGAGTGTGGGATCCTGTCCATGTATCCTCTTGTGTCACCACAGATATGTAATATAGACATAGCATCTTTTGTTTCCTTTGTCATTCTCTTATATCTTGGTTCAAGGAAATACTGGTAATCTTTTGGATCTAGTAAGTCTCCAGAGGCTGTTGGATCAGGCATGTAAAATCCATCTGCTCCGCTTGAATCAATAGAGTTTCTAATAATCTCAATACAAAGATCGGTACAAATATCAAGACAAGCTTCAAACTTCTTT
>LNGC01000138.1 GCA_001587715.1 Candidatus Methanofastidiosum methylothiophilum
CCCAACAAATATTCCACCCATTAAAGTAATTGGGGGGATATACCGGTCAAGAACTTTTTCTAGTATCCTAATGTCTCTTCTGAATCCAGGTATTTGCATCCCTGAGCCCTGAAGTTTTTTAGCAACTTCTCTTGGACCCATTCCAGTTAAATCTATCCAAAGGACTGCAAACATGGCACAAAGTGCTATAAATATTGCCAAATATAATATTGCCCTTAAGGGTTCATTGAGTAAGACTTCAATGCTGTGAGGCGGTGTAAGATAATAAATTAATCCACTCTTTGGGCCTCCAAATTCATTAAATGTTCCAAGCCAATTAATTCCTACTAGTTAAAATTCTAGCAAATAGCTGAACATTTGCAAATAATGCTGCTGCAAGGATGACTGGGATATTTGAAGCATATAGGAATTTAATTGGATATCTTCCCCTTGCCCCCCGGAATTTACCATAAGATAAAGGTATTTCTAACCTCATACCCTCGGCATAAACTACAATCACGAATACAATTATTGTGAAGAAAACTTGAGTTATATCTGGAAGCAGGCCCCCTCTAATCCAAACAGGTTGCCCATCTATAAATGACTTTATAAATGCAGGTACCGCACCGATAAACTCATCGGGATTTATTGGCGATTTTGCAAAACTGAAAGCTTCCCATAATATTCTTTGAGAAACATTTGCTGCTATAAATAGAGAGATACCAGAACCAAATCCCCACTTTGTTACAACTTCATCCATCATTAATACCAAAAGTCCACCTATAGCAAGTTGTACTATCATGAACCCAATCAAAAATGAACTATCGGGTCTGCCAAATGCGCCACCCAATATCCATATTGCAGCTTCAAAAAAACATAGGAAAATAGCTAGTATTTTCTGAGTTCCCTGGAAAGTTGCTTTCCCTTTAGGGGATGAAAGATCAAATTTTATAATTTCGGACCCTGCAAGTAATTGCATTATAATTCCAGCAGTGACAACTGGCCCTATACCTAAAGTTAAAATTGAGCCATTTTCTCCAGCCATAATGGCCCTAAGGCCTGCAAAATAATCAATCTGACTCCCTGTAATTCCATACACAGGTATCTCAGCAAGTATGAAGTAGATGAACAACATCAACCCACTCCAAATAAGCCTCTTCTTTAGATTAATACGTTTTTTAGGTAATGTAACCTCAGGTAAAAACCTAAATATGCTTTGCTGAAATCCTTCAATGGCAGCCATTAATTGTCACCTGTAATTAAAGTTTCTCCTCCAGCGGATAAGATTTTCTCTTCTGCTTTTTTGGAGAATTCATTTGCTTTTATGACATACGCCCCTTTTACAGTTCCTTTCCCACATACTTTCTTAATACCTAGTTTTGAAACATCAACGTATATCTTTCCATCTTTCTTTTCAGCAATGTTCTTATCAATTAAAGAGTTAAGCTTTTCTTCAATAGCTCCAATGTTTATGAATGATGGATCTTTCCTCAGATAAGAATCTCTAGAAAATCCGTAGGCTCCAATGTGATCGGGCATAGTAATTATTGTTCTTGTCCATTTTGTTTTCTTTTTCTTACCGCTTCCAGCAAGACCTCTTCCACCTCTATGACCTGAACCCCTTCTTTTCTTAGAGCAGCCACCGCCGCATGTTCTAAATCCTCTCATCTTTGTACTCTTCTTTTTTACTCTGATCATCTTAAAACACCTAAATCATTTTTTGGATAAGGCCGTTGATTTCAACATCCCTTGGGCCTAGAGTTCCGCCTAGCGTATATGGTTTCTTTGTTGCTTCATATCCCTTGTGGGGAGGATGAAGTCTAAATACCTTTTTCAAATCAAGGTCAGAAAGTTCATTTTTAAACTCTAAGAAATCTTTACAAAAAGTTTCTAAGTCTTTTCCAGTCTTCTCCTTGACATACTCCTCAGTTATCCTAACATCTCCTTCTAACCTTCCCCATTTAATTATGAGTTTAGATAAGGTAGTGCTGTCTATCGGTCCGTATGTGACATAATCTTTTACTTTTTGTAACATTCCTAAGAAAGACTCTCTATCGTCAATTATAACGCAGTGATTTGACTTAGTTAAATTAAGCATTTTTAGGGTGTCATGTATATCATTTCTTACATCCACCCTTCCCCTTACTCTTACAACAGCTAATCTGTTCATAATCTCACCTAATTAGTATTTCCTGTGACAATACCTATGACTTTAATATCTCTCTCTTGTGCACTCATTGTATTTGTTTGATAAAGAGCGTCCATTACAGCGTTAGCAAAGTTTACAGTTGTCTGTGTTTGGCCATCTGTTTTTGACCATACATCTTTTATTCCTGCAAGAGATAGGATTTTTTTACCTACGCCACCTACTGCGAGGCCCAAACCATTTGGAGCTGGTATTAAATTTACAGTAACGCTACTTGCTTTGCCAGTTACCCTAAATGGAACTGTGTGAGCTGTACCACATTTACATTCCCAACTGCCACATCCCCTCTTCACTTGAATAACATTAAGTTTGGCATTATTGATTGCTTTTCTAATTGCAGGCCCAACTTCCTTTGCTTTGGCCTTCCCAATTCCAACGTAACCATTTCTGTTACCTATGACAACCATTACTGAGAATCTAACTTTTCTTCCAGAGTCAGTCATTCTTTGAACCATATTGATATTAAGGACTTCTTGATTATTCTGGTCAGTAACTTCTGGTAGTAGAACATCTACTATCTCAGGTTCCATTATTCTAAGTCCCTTGTTTAATATCTGTGAAATATCAGTTATCTCTCCGTTTGCTACCATTCTCCCAAGTTTTGTCTTGGGATTCCATCTATTTCCCATAGATTTTCTTTCTTCTTCAAGTCTTTTTTTCTCGGCAATAGATAGTTTCTTTATAACTTCTTCTTCGGAAGTTGTATCTTTGATAACAACTTCTTCTTCAACGACTGCATCTTCTTCAATGAGTTCATCTTCCAGGGGAGTTTCTTCAGGAATGTCTTCAATTATTTCACTCGGCTCTTCAATTATTTCATTGGCCTCAAGGTTCTCTACTGGTTCTTCCTTAACTTCCTCAACAGGTTCTTCGATGATTTCTTTTTTCTTTCTTGGCATTACATACACCTCATAGCTTGTCTATTTTAGATTTAATCTCTTCAAACATCCCTGGTATTTTTGAAGGATCAGTCTTATTCTTTAAATAATTTGAAAATATCTTCTCTTTTAAAGATCCGTCAAGACCTTCGTAATATGAGGAGATGTCTCCTCCTTTAAGTCTGTCTTCTGGAGGGAATATACTCTCATCTACGTTAACGTTGCATCCTGCATCGACAAATCCTTTCAGTGCTGCATAATTCCTTCCACCTTTAATAGATCTCTGAAGTCCTATATCTAGTATGAATTCATCTGCAATTTTCTTTGCCCTTTTGCCGCAAAGGTATCCTGTAAGGTACGCTGAAGGGGTATTCCCGCAGTGGAAATTCCAGCCCATATCTCTCAATTCCTTTGAGAAAGCTGTTGCAAGCGTCTTATCTCCTTCAAATGTAGAACTTACAATTTGGATAAGTATATTATTTAGTGATTTTCTTATTACGACCCTATTCTTTCCAGATTTGACTAAGGCTAACCTTCTCCTATAGTTGGTCTTACCATCTCTTCTTCTTTTAAAAGGCACTCTTGATCTCGGTCCAGTTGCCATTGTTTCACCTCTTCCTCTTCTCTGACACAAGGCCGTGTTCTTTTATATAATTACTCATGTAAGAAACACTTCTAAAAGCTCCACCTTTAGCCATCCTATAAAGTTTTCTGTATGAAACTTTATCAATATTTTTGGATTCTCTTAGCTCAATCAAGCTTCTTCTTAATGGCCTTATTGTATTAATCCATCTTCTCTTCTTAGGATATCTTGCAGTGGCTTTTCCTTTTCTGGACCCAAATCCACTCATTCTTCCTTTCTTTCTCTTAACGTGTCTCTCTCTCGCTCTGTGTCTTGATATACCTGCTTCTTGTTTCTTTTTAATCTTGCCACTATCGATTAATTTTCTGACATCTTCTCTTGTAATTGCCATAGAAATTTCTGACGCGCTGTTACCATCAATCCAAACTCTGCCTTCACCGCATTTTAATAACTGTGATGCAAGTCTTTTCTGAACTCTTAGATCCATATGATCATTCCTCCACCAATATGCCGACATCTTCTGCTTTTTTCACTATCTCGGACCTTGTGTTAGTATCAAGGTTAAGTGGAACTATTAATTTCTGGATATGATCTTTAATATGTTCAATAGCTTCGAATTCTTCAACTGATGCAACTTTAACATG
>LNGC01000139.1 GCA_001587715.1 Candidatus Methanofastidiosum methylothiophilum
CTCCATTGATCATTTATCCTAATTGAACAATAGCCTTTTAATGACCCTTTAAGATGCTCAAATCTATTTGATGGTGGAATCCTTAAATCATCCTCATTCTCGGATGCATCAAGCATCAAAAGCTTTATAAGAGCTCTTTTCTGTATCTCTATCGGAAGCTTTTTCGACTTCTGCTGCTTGAAGATCGATTCTGCTTCTGAATCAGAGAAAGATTGAATCATATTGATAGTATACGCACAGAAGATATATCTGTCAAGCAGATATATAAGTAGATGCGACGCTCTCAATTACTTATAGTACAAACATTTCATGAAAACAAGCCCGCGAGCGAAGCGAGTCGTTCTAACATACGCTTGACCTGCAATCCGAGACTGGCGCGCAATTTGCCCGATCTTGACTAGCAAATTGCGTGACAGGCCGGATTGACAGGTCGAAGCGATTGTTAGAACAGTCCTAATTATCTATATCATTAGCATTTATATATTTTATATACTCTTCTCTACAAGGTTCAAAAACTTCAATTGCTATTGAATCTTCAAGTATTTCTGCATGATGACTTTTATTCGACTCTACATTCCAACTATCACCAGGATTCATTATTTTCCCTTTTTCTTCTATGAATAGTTTTATTCTCCCTTTTACTAGATATCCTGTTTGTTCATAAATATGCTGATGATTTATTAGTTCAGATCCTTTTTTCATAACAAACTCACTCATTAGTGTCTTTTGACCATACACTATCGTCTTTATTTTTATTCCTTTTGATACTTCAACATAGCCATTACTTGATTTCATTCCAAACATTTCTAACCTCTATATAAAAGATTATCAATATAATAAATAAGTAAGCATTCAAATGAATAGTATAAAACTGCTATTTCAGGTTTTTATAAACTTTAATCATAGGTAGATAATAATACTAGTAATCCAGTAGCATACATTTAATATCCTATCTTCTCGCGCCGCGTTAGCGGCGTCGTTCTAACATACGCTTGACCTGCAATCCGAGACTGGCGTGGTTCGTGCGTTATTATTTAGCACGAACCATGACAGGCCGGATTGTCAGGTCGAAGCGATTGTTAGCCGAAATTTTTTATTACTTTTCCAAATACCTTCTTAAACTTTATACCATTATCTATTAACCACTGAAAATACTTTTCATAGTCTGATGTATTTTCCAATGTCCCTTTAGTTTTAACAATAATTCTTGAAGCCTTTTTTTCTGGTAATTCACGCCAATCAAGATTGAATCCAAGTTCTTTTTCTATTTCTTCTTTTCGTTCATATAACCATGAGAATAGTTCCTTATTATTATCAATATATAATTCGCATACAATTTCGTTTGATTGCGTGTTTAGTGAAAATGCGCAATGAGCATTTGAAGTTCCAATAGAAATATTTGTCCAATGCTGCGGTAATGGTTTTTGAGTTTTTAGCATTATTTTGTTTTCATTAATATACTCCTGAAACGCCATCCAAAATTCTAGTTGTTTAGCTTTTGCACCAGTAATTTCACCCGAGTTAGATTGTTTTATATTTTTAGCAAAATCATTTGGTTTTGAATATGTAGTAAATTTAGGCGATGGTTTTGAATCATCAATTTGCCATAATTCCAGTTTTATTAAGAAGAAATTTAGATCACCATCAGTATTTTCATTAATCCATTCAACTGCATTTAGATGCTCATCTCTAATTTCAGCTACAATCCATATAAGATAAGTTGCATTAAGTCCTGCACCATACGTAATTAGTTTTCCAAGATGATCATGATCAGTAATCTCAAGCTGATTTTCAATAACTGCAATTTTATCCGTACCATCTTCAATTGCTAAAAGATCAACACTATATCTTCCAACAGCAGCTTCTGTATCTTTGGGGATTAATTGTATACCAATTTCATCGCTTAATAATTGAAGATTTTCTGTTTTTGCCAACCATCTTGAGAAGTCATATTCTTCATTTTTCCAAATAGAGCGAAGGTCAACTTTTTTCAAAGTTCCAAGCATTCTAATGCCTCCATTTTTATTGCGCCCGCAGGGTCCGGCTAACATACGCTTCACCTGCAATCCGAGACTGGCGCGCTTTGTGCACCAATATCCGAGCACAAAGCGTGACAGGCCGGATTGTCAGGTGGAAGCGGTTGTTCTGCAAGCCACCACATCTATATCGCCTGAGCCATGGATGGCGAAGGCGATAATCTTCATGCCTTTTACTCTTTTTAATATTCCTATTTTGATACATTCAAATCTCAATTCTGATGCTTTATGTTTTGTTTTACTTCTATTAATTATTCTATTGGTTTTTCTCCAAATACTCTTGGGCAAGTTGGCCAGTTAAATCAAGGACCTTTTATGAATATATTCAGATACTTTTTCCTAGAATCCTTTGATTTTTAATATTCTTGGGCAAGTTGGTCAGTTAAAACCAGGACCTTTTATGATATTCTTCATGAATATATTCAAATGCATTATGCCCTCTACTATTGCACGTAGTATGAATAATTATAGTGTATTACACAATTATCCATTATTATACAGGCAAGCCCGCGCCAGGACGGCGCGCGCGTAGAACCAAGTGTGGCGGGCTCGGCGCGTATGCGCCGAGTCTGCAGAACATACGCTTGACCTGCAACCCGAGACTGGCGCGCAATCTGCATAACATATTTAGCAGATTGCGTGACAGGCCGGGTTGTCAGGTCGAAGCGATTGTTAGGCGAATATTTTTTACTCCTTACGTTTACTTGCAGACGGTTTTATTTTTCCATTGATATAGAATAAATCTGCCTTTTTAGTGCTTTCATTATACATTCTTACTAATTTATCAAATTTTCTCCCTAACCGACCAACATCAATGACGATATAAAATCCAAAACATGTTTCTTCAGCTTTTTTATACAGACGCAACTGAATATCGAAACCATCAATTATGTTCTGGTTATACGAATGTTTAATCTCAACTATTAGCCGCTTACTAAAGCCTTTTGAGAATTTAAAATCTACTAGCCCATTACCAGTATCCATTTCTGGATTTATGTCAAGATCATTTGCTTTGCAGTATGAATAGGCTGTTGAAAAAAATAGCATCTGACTTACATTTTCATGATTTGGAGTTGATCTGTTCTTCCATAAAAGTTTATTCATTCCCTTTTCTTCTATTATAAATTTGAATTGGTTAATAATTTCTCTGACTGTTAATACTAATCCATCAGCGTCATTACTTGGTTTGCTTAGTTTTTTAGGATATTTGTCGGCAATTCCCTCCATGACATCTCGCCATTTATACACACCATTTTCATCAATTTCAAAATTATACGGCTTAACATCGGTATTTTTTATTGCCTCGAGTAGTATTTCAAGTGCTTCTTTATTTTTCATTACTTTCTGCTTCTCTTTTTCTTTTTCACGTTTGGTTCTTGCAGCCCATATTTTACCGATATATTTGTTTACTCTCATTCTCAGTTCATGATTAAATTGTGCAACATCACTTATTTCTTCCCATGTTGATGCATATGGCAATTGACGCAATACATCTTTTGGTAAAAGCACTATTGGTGATATTTTAGATTTTAATGGATTTGTAATAATCTCAATATCATTCCCACGGAATGTTGCCACACTAGTTTTTATACCAAGCTCATGTGCGATTATTGCAGTAAAATTATACAGAGAAGCCTGTACTGCTGCGGTTGTAATATCGCTAATAGTATCAGGTCCAACGCCTTCTTCAAATAGAGGCAGAAGAATAAACAACTCTGGTTTTTTTATTCCAATATCGATTATTTCTTTAGCTGTACTCAATATGCAATTTTGCAATTTGGGGCTTAGACTTCTTCCAGAAATAGAATTAACTCCATATCCTAAACACGTTCCTTCAACTTCTTTTCTTTGTATAAGCCTTTTTGCAGATCTCCATGCTAAATCATCTTTCGTTTTCGATTCTTCGAGTAATGAAATAATACTATTGTAGTGATCTTCATAGGCCTTCATTACTTCATTTCTAAAATAATCAAATCCAGATTTTTCTATGAGTATGGGATCTATGAATAATTTTGTATCTACATTTAATACTGGGTCGAATATTCCTTTATCATACAAATAACCAGCGTCAATATTAAACACTTTTGAAAATGTTTTTGGATGCCTAATTTTTGCCATTATAATGTCCTTCTTCAGTATTACATTTCGCGCGCGAAGCGCGTCCGCCTAACATATGCTTGACCTGTAAACCCGCTCGCGCGTACAAAACAAGACCATTTTTTTAGACGCGCGATTGGCGC
>LNGC01000140.1 GCA_001587715.1 Candidatus Methanofastidiosum methylothiophilum
GCTTTTTGTCATCTACATGTCCAAAGAAGAAGAAAAGGCGATGATTGCTTTATTTGGAAAACGATACGTCGATTATACAAAAAGAGTACCGTTCTTACTACCTTATGGATTTTTCAATAAAACTACTAATGTGAAAAATCTGCCAAATGAACCAACTACAAAAAAATAGAAGGTATTGCTCATGATTGAAATTATAGTCTGGATGCTCTTGACCCTCGGGATAGGATCAATTTCTGCAGTTATCGCAAAGAGGCATGGGGTGGAATACATTATCGGGATGTTTGCATGCTTTACGGTAGTTGCTAACATCATTGCATCCAAAATTGTAGTTTTTGGGCCATTTACAGTTCCTGCCGCAGTCTTAGTTTATTCAACTACATTTTTATTGACTGATTTTCTTTCAGAATTATACTCTGAGAAGGAAGCAATCAAAGCTGTCTTTATAGGATTTATATCAAATATAGTACTTGTTATTTCAGTATGGGTTGCAGTTCAATGGCCTGCAGCCCCATTTTGGCAGGGTCAGACCGCATTTGAATCCATATTCGGGATAGTCCCGAGAATTGTTCTTGGTTCTATGGTGGCATACATTGTATCCCAAAATCTTGATGTAAAAATATTCATGTTTTTTAAAAATAAGTACCCAAAGCATCTCTGGCTTAGGAATAATGCAGGAACTATGATAAGTCAGCTTGTTGATACAGTTATTTTTATCACAATAGCATTTTATGGTACTACTCCTCTGGATATTCTATTGTCATTAGTTATAGGGCAGTATATCGTAAAATGGATCATAGCAGTCCTTGATACGCCTTTCTTGTACATTGTAAAATTCATTTACAATAAATATTAATTTCATTTTAATAAACCATTTGATTTATATACTTTTATTCCCTAATAAAATTGGTAATAATATGGAAGAAGAAATTGATAGGGATATTGATGGAGTTCCAAAGGCAAAACTCAGTAACAGAGATAGTATAATACTCGCAATAGTCTTAATAATCTTCATGATTGTGGCATATATAATCTTCATGTGATTGATACTATGGAACACCTACCTAACTTTAAAATGTGGCTTGAAGACAAGGAAAAGAGATATATTCTAGGAAAGGGAACTGCTGATCTTTTGCTTAAAATTAAGGAACTTAGATCTATTTCAGAAGCGGCTAATTATTACAGTATTTCCTATGCACACGCGTGGAGAAAAATAAGGGCAATTGAAAAGAGCTCAGGTCAGGAGATTATTTCTAGGACTAGGGGTGGTAAAGGAGGGGGCCATTCAGAGTTGACACCATTTGGTGAAAAGATTCTGTCAGAATATCTCAGAACAAAAGAAGCGCTGGAAAAGTGCATCAAAAATCTATAACTTCTCTATTATTTCTATAATTTTTTCTATTTGTTTATAGCTTATTACAGGTATACCTTTATGCTCATGAATTCCATTTGAGATTAAACCCGATATGCAGAATACTTCTCCCCTAATGTCTTTTAATATGTCGTCTTCATCCCTTGCACAGAGGATTTTTGGGCACTTATACTCCCTAAATCCTTCAAGAATAAGGTAATCTGATTCAAAATTATTCAAGAAATCCTCAGTATTTTGGCCATAGTACAAAATAGCCTTACCCTTTGGGTATACTAGACCAACTCTTTCCGCACCAGATGTGTGATGTTTGAAGGTGTCAGTTCCTTCAGTTTCTAAAGAGAAGTCATCTATATGGATGCTTTTTGCTGATGAGACCGAGTAACCTTTTTTGACCAATCCATCAATAATTGAAGTTACGACTGTTGTCTTGCCTGACTTTTTGAATCCATACACCCCGATTATTTTCATACAGGTAAAAAAGTCTTTTTCCTTATAAATTGAATCATGGCAAAATTTAAAAGTAGTTTGACTAGTAAATGTTTATGAATAAGATAAAGGTTGAGGTAAAAAATTTATCCAAGAGTTTTGCAAAGTCTGACGATGGTACGCCTCTGCCTGTTATTGAAGATGTTAGTTTTGATGTTTATGAGGGCG
This sequence comes from Candidatus Methanofastidiosum methylothiophilum, assembly GCA_001587715.1. Lineage (GTDB taxonomy): Archaea > Methanobacteriota_B > Thermococci > Methanofastidiosales > Methanofastidiosaceae > Methanofastidiosum. The sequence continues at coordinate 2,024 of LNGC01000140.1, forward strand.
AATTTCTTTGCATAGTTGGCTCTTCAGGTTGCGGCAAAACGACTATTTTGAGAATTATAGCAGGCTTGCAACAAGCTGATTCAGGTGAAGTGCTTCTTGACGGGAAAAAGATTGAATCAACTTCCACCCAAAAAGGCATGGTATTCCAAGAATTTGCTTTGTTTCCGTGGAGAACTGTCCAAAAAAATGTTGAATTCGGTCTTGAGTACAAGGGCTTACCGGCTGAAGAAAGGAAAGAGCTATCCAAAAAATTTATCTCAATGGTAGGCTTAAGTGGGTATGAGAACAGTTACCCTCATCAGTTGTCTGGGGGAATGAAACAAAGAGTGGCAATTGCAAGGGCCTTAGTTAACGATCCTGATGTTTTGCTTATGGACGAGCCTTTTGGGGCGCTAGATGCCCAAACAAGGAACATTCTCCAAGATGAGCTCCTAAGGATATGGGCAGAAACTAAGAAAACAATTATATTCATCACCCACAATGTCGACGAGGCTGTTTACCTCGGAGACAGGGTTCTTGTTTTAACAAAAAGGCCTGCAAAGATAAAAAAGGAATTCAAGATAGCCCTTTCTAGAAGAAGAAAGAGGACCAATCTAGAATTTGTTATGCTAAGGAAAGATATTTTAGAAGAGCTTATGGAGGAAATTAATATACAGTCCCCTCCATCCACCTGAGAAGTTTTTTCTCTACAACGTATCTGAATACCCAGTTTATCCCTAGCCCTATAAGGCCTAAAGCTATCATATATGAAAGAACATTGTCCATCCTGTGAAGGTAATAATACCACCAGATTTTATACCCAAGACCTTCTTTACTCACCCCGAATAGTTCTGCTGCAACAAGACACATCCACCCAATTCCCATTGCAACTCTTAGACCCACTGCAATATCTGGAAAAGATGATGGGAGTCCAACAGACTTTAGCAAATCTTTATTCTTGGTGCACCCTAAAACCTTCGCCGCCTCAACTAAAGTTTTTGGAACACTGCTAAAGCCTGAATAGGTATTGGTAAGTATTGGAAAAAATGCTCCGATAAAAATAATAAATCCGGCAGATTGATGGGTCAACCCAAACCAGACTATTGCAAAAGGTATCCAAGCTAAAGGGGGTACGGGTCTTAATAATTCAATTAAGGGGTCCATCAGATTGTCTATTTTCTTAAACCAGCCCATTGCCATACCAATTGGTATTCCAAAGATAATTGCAAAGAACATCCCTATTGCAAAATGGTATAAACTAATAGCTAAATCAGTAAATATCTCCATTCTTACTATCAAACTGTAAAGGGAAGTGATAGTTTCGGTGAAACTTGGTAGAATAAAAGGATTTTTTACTATAAAGGCTGCAATAATCTGCCATATGGCAACAGCTACACCTAAAGAGATTATGGTATAAATCTTATACTTTTTTAGAAAATTATCGTATCCGTTCATTTGAACAAAAAATAAAAAATTTATTTAAATATTTATCCTTTATTTCTTAATAACTTCATCGTAAAGCTTTGTATCTATAAGATCTTTTGCAGTAAGGAGCTTTTTTGTGTACCCAAGGTCGTAGTGCTCTTTTGCATATGCTTCCATGTAAGAAATTATGTCGTTTGGATTATGAATGAATGTTGTGTCAGAGTTTTGCATAGAATACATGACAACTTCTTTAGTTAATCCAAGCTTTCTTGAAGCTATTTCTGCAGACTCTTCCGGATTGTCTTTGATATATTCAGTTGCTTTGATGTGGATGTTAATAATTTCCTTTACGAGTTCTGGATTCTCTCTTATCAGTTTTCCGCTAACTAAAAGCACGCAACAAGCATGACCTGGCCACATCTCACCGGATTCAACTACACTTTTTCCATTACCATTTATTTCAAGAAGAGCAGGTGATGGGTGGGGCAAGAAAACTGCATCAATTTGTTTGGCTGTTAAAGCGGTAGTTGCATCTCCTGGGCCCAATGCCTTTATGTCAACTTTTGAAACATCAATTCCGTTGTCCACTAGCCATTTTTTCAGTACCATGTCCTGTATCGAGCCTGGTGGAAATGTACCTATCTTTTTTCCAACAAAGAACGATGGACCGGTATAGTTGCTTTCTGGCCATACGACTATATCTGAGCCCTGTGTCTGGGCAGCAGCAACTATTTTGGCATCTAGACCTTGATCAATTGCGGGTATTGG
>LNGC01000141.1 GCA_001587715.1 Candidatus Methanofastidiosum methylothiophilum
CTGAAGTAACTGAAAAAACTGCTACTTTTTTCCCTTCATATAGCTCGGAGTAATTGTATACTTCATTTTCCTTTAAACTAAAAGAATCAAGAGTTGTTTGGTTGCGTGTAAGTATAAATGTGGAATCGCCATTATCCAATGTTTCTGTACATTCCAGAGTATAGCCTTCTGGCATGTCTATCTTGCCACCTCGATATACATGCATATTCAGGCCTTCCCACAATTCTGTGGACAAAATCGCAGTATCATTAATTACATCTATTGTGTATAGCTTTCCCAGATATTCTGTTTTGTTTTCTTCCTGAGTTGCCGCATAATAAAAATGATCGGAATCTATAATAGTACCATTTGACAGGTCTATTGACAGCATTTCTTTATCCAGCAATAAGGAAGGTGCATCTGCACCTGTTATTGTGTAGCTTTGACCGTCATATTTTACATAAGAAAGTGGTCCGGTGACTTCAGAAGCTGCAACTGGAACGATCATTGCGATCAGTAAAATAAGGCACAAGAATTTTTTATACACACAATCACTCCTCTAACTTAATTTTTATCCAATCTACAGGAACACTGATCTTAGAGGAATCATCAGATTGTTCAATATTTGTAGAGAAATCGAGCATATTGTTCTTTATATAAAGGTCAGTAATTTCCCATTCTGTTTCAGCTATTATCCATCCATTTTCTGATTTTATGGATTGGTTTTTCACCATTACATAATCAACATTGTTTTTCTCAAGCCAGTAAAAATCATTATTTACAGGTGCAACTCTACATTTCATTGGATTGAAATAGGATGTCTCAGTAAAAGAATAATACATGTTTGATTCTATCTGCAGATCCCCACAAGGAATGTTCATTTTCTGCATGCCTCCTGCAGATTTTATTTGTCCATTTTGTGTAACTGCGATTTTATCGATGGGTATGTTGTATGTTGAATTGCCACTGCTGACCTCTATTGTTTGAAGCCCGTCATTGTGCAGTGTCATAAGGTCAACTGTTTGATCATTTTCAGTTGAAAAGAACAGCTTGGTAGGAGCATATGCGAATACATTGTTCTCTACAACTAGTTTATCACTGGAAACTTGCAGTTTTTTGATCAATGTATCATCATTGGTATCTATTACTATCTTGTATGTTCCATCATTAAGTCCATTGACTTTGATATGGGATCTTTGTGTAGCTTTCAGACCTCGATGATCTGTTATATCGCCATCATCTGGAATTGTCGCAGATTTGACTGCTTCTCCTGTGGTGGATACTATTTTTATTACCATATCATCTGTTCCATTGTACCAGTTCAGGTCCTGTTTTTCAATATCTACTGAAAGTTCGTTCCCATGTACATATGTCAAAAAAGTATGTTTTCCTCTTAGTGTTGTATTCAATGTTGTATTTGTTGAATTATAATTCTCTGGAAGTTCTTCAGCTCCAGGGAAAGAACTAATAGATGGTTGAATAGCTATGGTATTTTCAGGTTGCAGCACCTCAAAGAAATCTTTAACATTTGAGAATTTGGGTGTATCTTCATTTAAAGAATAAATGGAAATATTGTTGTCAGAATAGATTTTATCATATTCTTCCTCTAATTGCCTTTGGAACGGATCATATAGCAGATTCCATTTGTAGTTCCATTGAGGAGCACTGTGTGCACCCAATTTGAATATAGATCCTTTTGGAAGATCATCTTTGAAACGAATCTGGACCTTAATTCGTGAAGCACTATTTATTTCAGTTTCTTTTAACTGAAAATATACAAAACGATCGGTAAAGTTCCTGAAGTTGATTTTCTCATTTCCATAGGTCTCTTTTAAAGGTTCGGATATTCTCTCTTCCGGCCCAGTGAGTTTAACATCTCTTACCATATCAGTTCTAGAGCCTACGTCTATAACGTATGATCCATCGTTTTCTTCGATCTGTGTAGATTGGATATTCATCATTAACAAGTAAGAGAACAAAATCAGTGGAATCAACAGATGGATCTTGTTAAAGTTCATAAGGGGCTCCATCAAGTTATTACTATGTTATTTGATATCGAATGGATCTCAGTTGTTCCTTTTTTTTGCATGCATAGCGTTACAGTATGATTGCCCTTATTCATCGTGGAAGAGTCAATGCTGATTTTCAGCTCAGATGTTCCTATGTCTCCAGACAAGTATTCACCCCCTGATCCGTAACCATATTTGTAGGGTGATACTCTCTCAATGGCTATGCCTAATTGTTCGCTGTATTTTTCATTTCCTTCAAACAGAATTACAGCTTTTGTTACTCCATCTATTTTCAATGATACATTCCAGTCTTCCAGCTCTTTTGAGGTTAGACCATTTTCAGCTACTAAAAAGAAAGTGATCATATCCCCTTTTTTGTAAGTATCAGAAAGCCCCTTGATCTTAAGTTCCTCAGCATCTGCCATACTTACTAATAGCACTATTATAATAATTGCAACTGTAAGGATAGAACTATAATACGCATTCCTTTTGGTATGGTTCTCCTTGTTGATAGTATTCCCCTCATTAAATAAATCGAATTTAATATATTATAATTAATCTAAACAATGTTATATATATTTAATGTCCACGTTAAACTAAAAACAAGAGGTATTGGCAATTGTTGCGGTATGTAACTAACAATGCTCACTTGTTCTTTGATCTTACAATATTATATCGTCTAAAAATAACAACAAAAAGCGCAGCCAATGTTAACAAAAGGATCATATATACAGAATTTTCAAAATTAATCCTTATCCCTAGGAGATTGAACAAAAAAAATAAGCTAAGGGGTACCATAACAAGAGAAAGCCCTATCGAAAGTGCAATCCTTTCTATCAGATCTATCTCTTTGTCAAATAATGCGTAAGTCCATGCTAATCCTGGCACAAATAATACCAACAGTGAACCAGCAAGCATTTGGATGGTCATTTATTCTCCAATTTCTTCTTTTGTTGTTTACCCATTTTGTTATTTCCAATCAGGTACTTGAGTTCAAAATCGCAGAAAATCAATGAAACAGTCAGTAGAAGCATGCCTGAAAGGATGGCTACCTCATTAACTATGCTTGCAGCATAGGATAACTTATGCTCTACCGCAAACAATCCAATGATGGCTATCACAATAGCCAAAATGATATGTATAATGTTGGAACTCTGTTTGATTTGTTTTTGATGTTTAATTTCTTCTTTAAATAACAAAAGATCTGCCAGGCCGGAAATAATTATGGGTATTACTATGTATTTTATATCAAAATATATGGATACACTATGTGGCCAAATATTTTCCATCAGGAACAACAGAAGCATTGTTATAAAAAGCGTTGAGAACAAGTTGTGGTTAAACACCACTAGTTTGTCCTGATTTGCAATACATTTTGAAGATCTGGGCATATCTTTTACCTTAATAAATTTCATTGAACGGGCCCGGCATATCTATATATTTTACTTTTGCCTTCTCTTATCAATTGGAATTCTTTGTTGGAATACTTGCTGAGTTCTATATTTTCTATATTCATTGAATGATATATATAAATATCCTTGCCATATTTTGACATAAATTCTACAGCTTGTTGTGAATCAGATGTTTTGAGAAAATCATTCCACTCTTCTTCTGTATATTTGTCCCACTGAAAAAGTCCCGGAGCTATCACAGGATGTTTTCCCCATCCGAGAACCCAAGGTGCATCATATGCAGTTGTAAGGATGTAATTTTCGGACCTGATATTGTCGGCCATCCATTGGATATCCTGAATGTCCCCATCAGAAACAAGTCTGCTATTATCTGCCATTTGGCTATGGAGGAGCAGGCTTCCGGTGAATAATATTAACAAACATATAATTTTTCCATATACCAGTAGCTCTTTTTTTTGTTCAAAGAATATCCTTTGGATGCAACCTCCTGCTAGTACGATCAGGAGAATGTCAAGTGTTGCAAGGTACCTTCTGAAAAAAACAACTTTGAATACTATCAGTACGCTGGTAATAAGTGTGAAGTAAAATAAAGGATCTCTTTTTTTATTCAACAACATGTATATAAATCCAAGAATGCCGAATGTGATGTAAGGGAATGATAAATATCCATATCTGGAAAAAGACAAAAAAGTGCCTCCCTGGGTGTTTACATCGTTAGTGAGGTTGTTTAAAGCAACACTAAGCAACCCATTCAGCATGGAAACAAGA
>LNGC01000142.1 GCA_001587715.1 Candidatus Methanofastidiosum methylothiophilum
GATACTCAATCAGGGTATAGGGCCATCAAGAAAGAATATTTAGAGAAGATGCATTTAGAATCAGAAAGATACAATATTGAAACAGAAGTCTTGGCGTTTGTGGGGAAGTTTCATTTGAGGGTTGAAGAAGTACCAATTGAAACTATTTATGGGGATGAAAAATCCCATTTCACCGCTTTAGACATACCAAAATTTATCTATTTGTTATTTTATCTTAAATTTTACAAAATGAGAAAGAAATAAATACTAATAATATAGGTGTTCGCCATGGACAATAGATTAGAGATTATAACTAGAAACGCTGAAGAAGTAGTAACGGAAGAAGAGCTACTGGCGCTATTGAACAAAAAAAAGGAGCCTGTATGCTACTGTGGTTATGAAACTTCAGGTGATGTTCATCTTGGTCATCTTGTGACAATGTCAAAATTGAAAGATATGGAAAAAGCTGGCTTTAAAGTAAAAGTCTTATTTGCAGATTGGCACACGTGGCTAAATAGAAAAGGAAACTGGGATTGGATACACGAGCAGACCTCAATATGGGAAGAAACCTTTAAGTCATTTGGATTAAAATCCACCGAGTACGTATTGGGGTCCTCCTTTGAAAGGTCATTAGAGTATATTGATGATGTTTTTGCTCTTTCGTTGGATACAACTATTAATAGGGCTCTCAGAAGTATGCAGGTAATTGCAAGAGACATTGAGCATGCAAGAGTCTCTCAGGTTTTATATCCATTTTTACAGATTGTTGACATAAAATACTTAGGAGTAGATGTAGCCATTGGTGGAATTGAGCAGAGGAAGATTCACATGCTCGGCAGAGAACTTTCTTCAAAAATAGACTATACGCCTTTTGTTTGTTTACATACCCCACTTATTTCCTCATTGACCGGGCCTGGCGAAAAAATGAGTTCCTCAAAACCCGAAAGCATGATATCAGTTAGAGATGAAGAGCCGGCTATCAAGGAAAAAATTAATAAGGCATATTGCCCTATGGGGGTAAAGGAGGAGAATCCTCTACTTCAAATAGCCCGTCTTATACTCTTTCCAAAGATTACCGGTGCTTTTGAAATAAAAAGATCGGAAAAATACGGGGGCAATGTAGAGTTCGATTCATACGACTCACTTGAAAGGGCTTACTTATCAAAGGAAGTCCATCCAATGGATTTGAAAAAATCCGTTATTGATTATCTTGTTGAAATTATAAGTGAGATAAGGTCTATATAGGAGGGATTATCTGAAATATCAACCTAGAACTACTGGTGATGAGGAACAGGTCCAGAGAACGAGAACTCCTCAAAAGGGGGAAGTATTGGGCGTTGTCGATCAGATGCTTGGCGCAGGCAGAATGAAAGTTAGATGTACAGATGGAAAAGAGAGGATTTGCTCTGTTCCAGGGAAATTTAAGAGAAGGTTATGGATTAAAATGGGCATGGTTGTCCTAGTAGAACCATGGGAACTTAAGGGTGACGAAAGAGGAAATATCATATACCGATATTCAAGGGCCCAGACTAAGTGGCTAATTGATAACGGCTACATGACTCTTTAGATTATGGGCGACATTGAAGATCATATAGATGTATATGAAAGAAAAGAAGAGATTAAGAACTTAAAGCGTGAAAGAGTCAATAGAGATTCTGATATATTTAAGGTCAGAGATGAAGTCTTTGACCAATCAACACGTCTCACTCTCTTTAAACTTATGAATAATGGGTATATTGAATCTTTAAACGGCGAGATTGCAACTGGTAAAGAAGCAAACGTCTTTTATGGAAAAGATGGAGATGGAAAAGAAATTGCCGTAAAAATTTATCGAATTGCAACTTCTAACTTTAATAAAATGTATTCCTATCTCGTAGGAGACCCGAGATTTTATTATACAAAAAAAGATAAGAGAAGTACAGTATTTGCCTGGGCAAAAAGAGAATTTAAAAATTTGAAGATAGCAAGCGAAGTTATCAATGTTCCTAAACCAATACTAACAAGAAACAATGTTTTGATAATGGAATTTTTAGGTAAGAATATGAAGGCATACCCTACTTTAAAAGACAATAAATCAAAAGATCCTGAAAAGGACTTTAATCTTATAATAGAAAATGTTGATAAATTGTACAAAGCAGGATTAATTCATGCTGATTTAAGCGAGTATAATATACTTATGGGTAAAAAGATGTACTTCATTGATTTTGCGCAGGGAACTATAAAGGATAGCATTATGGCCCAGGATTTCCTCAAAAGAGATATTGAAAATATCGGTAGATATTTTTCAAATTATATTGAAGTGCCTGAAGTCAATGAAACGTTAAAGAGGATTTTAAATGAGTGAAGAATTTGTAAAGATACCTCAAGATAGATTAGGTGTCCTTATTGGAAAAGAAGGCGAAGTTAAGAGAAATATTGAGAAGAGGCTTTCAGTTAAACTTGAAATAGATAGTGAAGAAGGCCTTGTCAGAATTTTTCAAAAGGATGGGGCAGAAGAGCCTTTAAATCTATGGAAGGCACGAGACATTGTCAGAGCAATAGGAAGGGGATTCCCTTTTGAAAAAGCTTCTAAAATTTTTAGTGACGTTTTTATCTTTGAAATGCTCTACCTCCCAGATTATCTCGGAAAATCTTCCAAAGCATGGGAGAGACAAAGGAGCAGAATCATTGGAAAGGAGGGCAATACACGAAAAACAATTGAAGATCTTACAAACACAGATATTTGTGTTTATGGTAAAACTGTTTCTGTAATAGGAGACTATGACGGTGCAGCAGATGCAAAAGAAGCCTTAGAGATGATATTGGAAGGAAAACCACATTCAATAGTATACAAGTATTTAGAGAAAAGAAAAAAAGATAAAGTGAGAGATATTGGGGATAATTTAGGTTATTAACCTTCAATAACTTCATACTGTTTTTTTAGTGTATCGATGACTTCAGGCTCGGTAAGTGTTGTTGTATCGCCAAGAACTTTACCTTCTGCAATGTCCTTAAGGAGTCTTCTCATTATTTTCCCACTTCGTGTCTTTGGTAGTTCACTTGAAAATATTATTTTTCTTGGTCTTGCAATAGGGCCTATTTTTTTTACAACGTGTTCTCTTATAGCATCTTCAAGATCAAAGTCTTTGTCTACGTTATCTCTCAAAACTATGAATCCCACTATTGCCTGTCCTGTTATTTCATGAGTAATCCCTACAACAGCAGCTTCAGCAACTGCAGGATGTGACACCAATGCGCTTTCAACTTCCATAGTTCCTACTCTATGGCCTGCTATTGAAAGAACATCATCTACTCTCCCAAGAAGCATTAGATATCCTTCGCTATCCCGTCTTGCACCATCGCCTGTAAAGTAGCACTTTCCATTCCATTTGCTCCAGTATTTTTCAAGATACTTTTCTTCATCTCCGTATATGCCCTTTAACATTGATGGCCAAGGATTTTTTAAAACAAGATATCCACCCTCGTCAGGCTCAACGGGATTCCCTGCTTCATTTAAAATATCTAAGGAAACTCCTGGAAAAGGAAATCCGGCATGCCCGGGCTTCATGGTATGGTACCCAGGAAGAGTTGTTATCATTACCATTCCTGTTTCAGTTTGCCACCAAGTATCAACGATAGGACATCTTTTCTTTCCTATGTGGGTGTAATACCATATCCAAGCTTCTGGATTAATAGGCTCTCCAACGCTTCCCAATAATCTTAACGTTTCCAAAGAGAAAGGTTTTAGAAATTCTGTTCCAGCTTTCATGAAAGCCCTAATTGCAGTAGGTGCGGTGTAAAATATCGTAACTCCATATTTGTCTATAATTCTCCAGTACCTATCCATTTCTGGCCAATCAGGAGCACCTTCATACATGAAAAGAGTAGCCCCAACTGCAAGAGGTCCATATACAATGTAACTGTGACCTGTTATCCACCCTATATCTGCGGTACACCAAAAAACATCTTGATCCTTCATGTCGAATATTAGTTTGCTTGTAGTATACACGCCAGTCAGATACCCCCCTGTAGAATGGACAACTCCCTTTGGTTTGCCTGTTGTTCCTGATGTGTATAAAATAAACAAGCTGTCATCTGAATTCATAGGCTCAGGTTCACAATAAGGTTCTACTTCATCTGCTA
>LNGC01000143.1 GCA_001587715.1 Candidatus Methanofastidiosum methylothiophilum
TATTGCAAAAAATCGGCATGGGAAGAGTGGTATATACCCGCTAAAGTATGAAGAAAGTTGTGGTAGAATCTCTAATTTTGATAAGAAGGGGTATAAATTCGATGACTAATAGGCAAAAGCAAAAAGGTTCTAAATTTGAAAGAGATATGACAATTGAATTAAATAAACTAATAGAGCGGGGAAAATTTAAAAAAGTACCTGCTAGTGGTGCAATGGGGACTGCATTACAAGAGGGATTACTATGTGGAGACATTGTTGGTGATGTGCAATATTTTCCGAAAAAGTTTCGATTAGAAGCAAAAACTGGGTATATGAAAGAAAACAAAGATGGCAAGTATTTTCATCTAAGAAAAGAATGGTTAGACAAGATAAAAATGGAAGCTCTTCAGACCAACAGTTTTCCAGCATTAATAGCACATTTTGAAAATGCTAAAAGTGGGGTAAAAAATTTTGTAGTATTAGACATAGAAGAGTTTGCTTGGCTTATTAATGAGATTACTAGAATACAACGAGATATTAGTGAAGACATTTTATTGAGTGATTAGATATGAAATGGGAACAACTACGTAAAGCATTGTCGGATATATCTCATATTCCTGAGAGTGAAATAGATAGGAGGGCGGATTACTATCCGTGTTATTTATGCTTACGCGGTTATTCTATTTCAGAGATTGCTAGAGCGCTTGGTGAATCTGAAGATGTAATTTCAGACACATTGCAAAAGAATTTAGGATTTCCTGGATTTAGCGAAAACTTAAATTATGATATTTTAGAAAACAAAGAGTATTTAAGTGAAAAAGAAGATTACCGATTTCTTGTATCTATTTTAAGAAAATTTGAGGAGATGTAAAATGCAGATTGATTTTAATAAATTCAACGATTTAATTCAAAAGATTAAACAATTAATGTATGACGAAGAAATGCTTGAGTTGAAAGTGAAGTTTTTGGAAGCACAAGTTGTTGAAGAAGTAACCACAAATCCGAAATACTTCCAGAACGGTAAGCAACCTTCAATGGCGTATATTGAATCTACCTGGAAATTTAAAGGTATTGACACTGAAATTTATGATGAGCGTGTAAAATTAGCGGGTATAAAAAGCCAGCTTACTGAGGCAAAACTGCAATATGATACTCTTGTCAGAAAATTTGAAATGTGGAGAACTGAATCAGCGAATCAAAGAAAGTTTGCTAACACATTAGAGGATACATGAGATTAAGCAAATCATCTATACAGACATATTTATCGTGCCCAAAGGCATATATTCTTCACAAAGAATATGGTGATTCTTCTAAAAAACTTATAGAAGAAGGACAAAGTATTGATTCCAGGATTGGACTAGAAATTCATAGACTCATAGAAACCTATCGAGATGACTTATCTTATTGGGAAAATGTAGAAGCTGTTTCGTCTTGTTTGCGTGATGATGGTATTTCAAAAGATAAACTCAATAAATTTATAACTTGTGCTAAAAATTTTCTAAATTATAAGCAGTATGTTGGTAGAGATGATTTAATTGAATACCCATTTGAAGTAGAAATAAATGGGATTGAATTTATTGGGCGATTTGATAGAGTTCATGATGATATAATTATAGATTGGAAAACATCGAAAGTTCCGAATAATATTGATAATGATATTCAATGTATTATTTATGAACAAGTGTATAAAAAGATATTTAAAAAGCAACCGAGAGTTATTTTAGTTTCTTTATTACAGGACAAAGAAGTTGCATTTCAGCATACAAAGTTTTCTAGTATCTTTTTTAGCGACATTGTTCCATACGTCTATAATGGAATTAAAGAAAATAACTTTCCGAGGACAGGGGCATTTAATGGCGCTTGCTATTTATGCGCCTATCAAGCGGAGTGTGGATTATGAGTGCATTAGTTGAAACGTTGTTATTGTCTAGAGAAATAATAAGGGCAAAGGAACAAATTTCTGAAGAATTAGATGACCTGATTGATATAGAGAAAACAATACATAATTTAGAAAAAAGCGGAAAATTTAGTCGGTTAGATGTAATTATTCTGTATGCAGCTGGGATATATACATGGCCAGCTTTTGCAAGAATTATTGGAAAAAGAAGTCCATATTATTATCGTAACAGATTTAAAAAATTATGTAGGATTGTTGGAAAAACTCTTGGTGGAAAGTTTTTAGACAGTAATTTATTTAGTACTTTAGACAATAGTCAAGTAAAGAATGTAAAGAAGCATATAAATGCATATATAAAACAAAATTTTGATAAGTAAAGGATGTTATATGTTGGAGATTAATAAAATTTATAATATGGATAATATTATTGGGTGTAAGCTTTTAGATAATGATTCCATAGATTTAGTGATTACGAGTCCTCCATACGATGATTTAAGGTGTTATAAAGGATATTCTTTTGAATTTGAAGACTTATGCAAAGATTTATATAGAGTTTTAAAACCTGGTGGAAGGGTTGTATGGATTATAAATGATTCGACAAGAAATTTTGATGAATCTGGAACAAGTTTTAAACAAGCATTGTACTTTAAGCAGATTGGCTTTAAGCTTAATGATACGATGATTTGGAGAAAAACTAATCCAGTACCAATGGGATTTCCGGCAAAGCGATACACACCATCTTTTGAATATATGTTTGTTTTTAGTAAAGAAAAGCCAAAAGTATTTAATCCTATACTAGTACCTGTAACTACTTTTAGACATCAGTCAGAGAATGGTTGGTGTAATAGAAAAAAGGATGGTGTGTACATAAAAAGATATAGTTTTTTGTCTTCGAATACAAAAAAAATTCCACAGAATGTTTTCGACATCTCGATTGGTATTGTAGAAGATAGTTTTCATACAAGACATCCAGCGGCATTTTCTATTAAGCTAGCTATGCTACATGTATTGACATGGTCGAATTCTGGCGATTTAATTTTAGACCCATTTATAGGTAGTGGCTCTACTGCAATAGCTTCTTTGTTGATGGATAGGAATTATATAGGTTTTGAACTATCTTCAGAATATTGTAATTTGGCTGAAGAAAGAATTTCTTATTATAAGGAGAATAAACAAAAATTCTATGAAAAATATATTTCGATGTATTCATAGACATACGGCAGAGGAACATCCTGTGTGCTTTGCACAGGGAAAGGTGTTGGATAAACGTCCGATGTATGAACAAATTAATCATCCTTGGTACAAAGCAAATGGGTCTAGGATTGGATATTTAGACATTGAAGCAGATGGGCTAAAAGCGGATTTTTCTACGATGCTTTCTTGGTGTATTAAAGAAAGAGATGGAGATATTTACTATGATGTAATCACTCAAAAAGACATGCTAGAAAGAAAAGGTGATGCAGACAGACGAATTATTGAATCCTTAGTAAACACATTATCTAATTTCAATATTGTTGTGACATATTATGGTGGAGACTTTCGATATGACTTGCCGTTTGTTAGAACAAAAGCTATTCACTACGGGTTTGAGTTTCCTGGATGGAAGTCATTGTTTCAGTATGACTTATATGCGGTAGTAAAGCAGAAGTTATGTCTTTCTAGAAATACTTTAGATGCTGCTTGTGATTACTTTGGAATTGTAGGTAAAACACCTATTTTAAAATCAGCTTGGCGAAACGCTAAATACGGTGATAAAGAGGCATTGGAAGAAGTGTTATCACACAATAAAGGCGATGTAGAGATTCTAGAAGCTTTACACAAAAAACTAGAACCATTTAAATTATGGTCTAAAACGAGTATTTGATATGATAAAAATAACAAGACTGACAAATAATTCTATTCTTATAACGCAAGAGGATGGGAAGTATTTTATTGCACAGTCGTCATCAATTATTATCTCAATTGGCCTATTAAGACTAATTTTAGAAAGGGTAGAAAATGATTATACTAGTGAGCGGAAAAGCTGGAGTTGGAAAGACAACATTTTCCAATATGTTGATGGAAGAATTTCAGAAGCAGAATAGAAATGCAGAAGTAAAATCTTTTGCTTACTATGTAAAGCAAATCGCCAAACATATGTTTAATTGGGATGGTAATAAAGACGCAAAC
>LNGC01000144.1 GCA_001587715.1 Candidatus Methanofastidiosum methylothiophilum
TGGCGGGTTGACCATAAAAGATAGCGGAGAAACTATTGCTAGTTCTGTTGAAATACTTAATTTTCAAAACTTAACTATTACTAATGATGGTGGAAATCAAGTAACAGTTAGCGGAAACTCTTTTATTCATGTTCAAGATACAAATACTACTGTAGAAGAAAATACAAAAATACTAAACTTTGAGGGGTTTACTGTTACTAATAATGGTAGCAATAAGGTTACAGTAGTATCAAATGGTGGTTCGGGTAGTGATGGTGTTCCTATTGGGTCGATATTCCCATTTGCTGGCACTACTGCGCCGACAAAATATGAACTATGTATTGGAACAGAATTAGAAGAAACCACTTATGAGGATTTAGCAAGCATTCTCGGGTATATTTATGGATATAAAATAGTTTTAGTAAACCTTGATAATGATTGGATACATTTAGAAGATTTAGATGTTTATACCACAGGGCAAGCAGTTCGATTTTATTCAACGGGGAATTTACCAGAGCCACTTACTTCTACTACTGAATATTATGTACGGCGGGATGGGTCTTCTATAGAATATACAATTCATCCAACAGAACAGGATGCTTTAGATAATACAAACAAAATAAATTTAACTACTGAGGGTAGTGGATTATTAACTATTCAAAAATGGGGATATATTCGTATCCCAGACATGAGAGGAAAATTTCCAATCGGTAGTGGTATAGGAACGTCACAAACAGAGTATATTCTTGGCCAGCGTAGCGGGGAAGAGACTCATGCATTAACAGAAGATGAATTACCCATTCATAGCCACACATATTCATATTATCGTTATAACTTAACAAACGGGATTGGCGTTCCTACTGGGGATAATAATTTGATTTATACTTATTTAGAAGAATCATTAGGAGGGGATGCAACAGGTGATGTTGGTAATGGTGATCCACATAACAATATGCCCCCTTATTTAGTTTTGAACTATATTATAAAGGTGCTACAATGATTATATATCCATCTTTAATTGTCAGTATTTTATGGTTATCTTATCTCATTTATTTGATGATAAAGAATAAGAGCCAGTCGCATAGTGGTGTCTTAGTGTCATTACTTTTCTATGTGATATTACAAATTATATACGTAGCGGCAAATTTTTCTGACATTTTATTCCTGGTGCACTACGCATGGTTAGCATTATTCATAAGCTTAGCGATTGACTATATGACAATAGATTCCAATCGTTCCGCACTTATTCGAACGTTAAGGAATTTTGCTAGTGTACACGACAAATATCACTCAATTATTGAAAATACCCCAATCGGTTTTTATGTTATTGATAAAGATGGTATAATTGAGTTTGCAAACTTCTACTTCGCTAAAATGCTTGGTTATGAATCTTCCTTAGACCTGATTGGAAAAAACATTATAGATTTAACTGTAGAAGAGTATAAAGATATTGCAAAAGAGAATATTCGATTGCGTATTAGCGGGAAGAAGAAAACTGTTAGTTATATTTCGAAATTAGTTACAAAAAATGGCGAAATTATTACCGTTGAGGTAAATGGGTCAAGAACGGAAAATGGGCATGTTACTATAACTGGTAGTATTAAGCCGATTATGGAGAATTAGCTTATGCCCGATATTACTTTAATTATAACAGCAATATTAAGTTCGTCTGTAATTATTTCCATTGTAAACGCTATAGCTAATAGAAGCAGGGTAAAAGCCGATACTACTTCTGTACTTGTTGAGAAGGCTTTACAGACGAATGAGGAAATCGACAAAAGGTTTCATAAACTTTATGAAACATTGAAAAAAGATTATGAGGATAAATGTTTAGAATGTGATAAATATGAGAAAAAACTAGCAGAATGTCAAGAAAAGAGCAGTTATTATGTCTCTTTACTAATACAACATGGTATATCTTTTAGGAGATTTGACGAATGAATTATTATATTGCAGATATATCAAATTATCAGCCAAACTTTGATTTCAGAAAATTTGAAGAACTTGGTGGAATTGGCGTAATTGTCAAAGCTTCTATGCAATTAGGATTTGATAGTCATTACAGAATATTTGCAGAAAAAATAAGAAGAACTAATTTATTGTTTGGAATTTATCATTGGGTAGACCCAATACCAGGTTCTATTGCAAAACAATGTGATTTATTTTCTACAGCTATAGAGACTGTTCATCCTGATTTTATTTGTGGAGACAACGAACAATGGTGGGCTGATTGGAATAAATATTATTTAGCGATTCAAAAGAAAATCCAATTCTCAGAAGTTCCTAAACTATCTTCTGATAGAATTAATAAATTTTCGAAAGATTGGTTTGAAGAGATTCATAGAAGATTCCCACAATTGACTTTATTTCAATATACAGGAAAATGGTTTATAGATGGTTATTGCCCGCAAGTAAAAAATTGGATTAATCAATACCCATTATGGCTTGCAGAATATCGTAAAATAGATAAAGTTCAAAGATTAGAAGATTTAGTTATTACTGGAAGCCCAAAGTTACCTGATGGAACAGGCACATGGGAGATATGGCAATTTAGTAGCTCTATGTACTTACCAGGCGTTAATCAAGAATATAAAGTAGATAGACCATTTGATATTAATCTTATTCGAAGAGATATAGACGACTTCAAAAGCTTTATCAATCTTGGGGAAAAAACAAAAACAGTAAAAATAAAATCGGATATAGTAGCGGTTCAAGTCAGACAAGAACCAAAAGAAGATAGCAAATTTATTGCTACAGTGAGTGGGGAAGTAGAGGTAGAAAAAAACTTATATAATAATTATTACAAGATAGTAGACAGCGGCTATATTCCTAAGGATTACGTAGAATAAAGCAAAAAGTCCAGTACAGGATTCTGTACTGGACTTTCTTATCTATTGACCTAATCTTTCCTTTCTAGGAAAGTACCAACGCTCACGCCATATTTGAATCTGTTCATCAAGAGACTTATCTATAACATATCCAAAATAAATCCCGCGTTGAAAAAGAGTACTTTTATATTCATAAGGAAAAGGTTTATTCAATTTTTTATAGTATTTATATAATTTATCAATGATTTGATACTTTTTTAACCCCATTTGTTTTCCCATTTTTCTAGGGAAAATAGAAAAATATTCCTGTTTTATTTTATTCCAATCTTCTAATGAAATATGGACAGCGGAATATCCTTTAGAAACCCCAAGGAATTTTAAAAAAGGAATACGGTTATATATAGAACTTTTCCCATATAAAGAAGTAGTCTCATATCCAATCACCCTATCCCCATAACGAGATTGTAATTTTTCACGAACTTCATTAGAAAAAGCAGCATAAACAAGTAACTTTCCGGTAAGAAGATGAGCATATTTTCTAATTGGTAAACAAGAACCAATATTATAAACCCCCTTAAGCAATAGAAACTTATTTTCATCTAAGTGCAAATATTTATCCCGCTCCCCAAGAATAGCTAAAGGAGAACAAAATTGAAGCATACCAATAATCATATCATCAGCATATACAAATACCTTCAACCTACGCCCAACAGCATCTTCTCCCGCTAAAGAAGTCGTAAGCATAGAAAATACTCTCCACTTCTGAGCATCATCCTTACTTTCCGCAAAAACAAGCCGAATAGAAGCATTATCTAAATTAACATCTAAACTATTATTATACTCATATATATCCCTATACTTATCAATTATCTTTCTATAACGACGAAATAATTCATCCTTTTGCATAGAAACAAATTCTAATTGTTTTTCTTTATCCATATAAAATCACATCTCCTTATAATAAAACGATTGTAAGCCTTCCTAGAGGCCTTAGAACGCATTCTAGAACACCACTCAACACATACATATAACCCCGCTAAAGAAAGAAAAAGAAAGAATAAGCGTTATATATAATACTATTATACCATATATAGCATATAAATGAATAAATGCATTTTAATCAAACTGTATCCGAAAAGTTTTGAAAACTGCACATTGTGTATCGGACTCTCACACC
>LNGC01000145.1 GCA_001587715.1 Candidatus Methanofastidiosum methylothiophilum
GTTGTTCTTGATAATTAAAAAATCATAATCACTATACCTAGTGTCTGTACCTTTAGCCATTGAACCAAATAAAAATATTTTGTTGGGATTAGCTATATCGACGATAATTTTTACTATTTTCTCTAACAATAATTCATCTTCGCCCATGACAATATTATTTCTATTAAAAAGTTTATATATTTATAGTCTTTCTAGGTTGTGGGACATAATTAATCTGTGTTTAGATTTAATAAAATGTGCCTTAGCGCAATGCAGGAAAAGACACAATATATTCTACATAAGCTTCTACTCTATTCTCCGGCAGAAGCGCCTCTTGTCGGCATAAAATATCAAGCCCGAATTATTGTAAAAGACTGGTGTTTGACTGAATATGCTCCGTAGCTTGTACAGACATATTTATATTATATAGGGTATGATATAATGTAGTATTATGAAGAGAATATTATTGATATTTTTATTCATAGTGATTCTACAACCACATTATACTACTTCTGACGATGAAACTGTGTGGGGGTATAACTCTAAGGATATTATTAATTCTATTTCTATATCTAGCGATGGCAGTTATGTAGCCATTGGAACTGAAAACAAAAATGTTATTCTATTATCCAATCATGGCAAAATCCTTTGGAGTAACAATATAGGTGGTGAAGTCGAGGCGGTCAGTATAAGTCAAGATGGCAATTATGTTGTGACTTCAACATCGGGATATCTTGATAATCAAAATGTAAGACGAGTTGATGGAACAATATATCTTTTTTCAATAACAGGGAATCTCCTTTGGAAATACACCACAGGACCTACACTTGATTCTGAAGTATATACAATTTCCATCACAAAAGATGGTAATTACGTAGCAGCAGGAACTTCAGGAGGAACTCTATATCTTCTTTCTAAATCAGGTGAGCTTTTATGGTACTACAAAATGGGGGCCAGAATTCTGTCAATTAACACTACATTTGATGGTGCCTCTATAGTGGTAGTTCTTGAGAATAATCAGATTGTTATTATTTCCAATAATAGGGATATACTTGGAAGGTTTGAATCAAGTGGCGACATTATATCAACTTCAACCTCTTCGGATGGATCTTATATTGTCTTGGGCACTAAACTCGAAAAAAATGGAATTTCTAAAGGGAATGTTACTTTATTATCAAGGTCTACTGAGCTATTATGGGATTATGAAACTAATGATGAATGCTATTCTGTATATATCAGTCAAAAATACCCATTTATTGTAGCGACTTCTGGTAAGGAAGCTTACTTGTTCTCAAAATCGGGTAAGTTATTATGGATATATGAATTAACTGAAAAAGCATGGTCATCATCAATATCTAGAGATGGCACATTTATTGCAATTGGGCAAACTGGAAGAATAGATTTGTTATCAAATAAAGGTGAAGTTATATGGTCAAAACACTTAGAGGATAAGATTGATTTTTTAGATATTACCTCAAAAGGAAACATTATTGCTTTAGATAAAGAAAATAATAAAATATATGAATTTAATCCAAAAATACCTGTGAAAATTAATGATATTTTATTATCATTGGGTCAAGTCTTATTATTTATTTTATTTTTAATAATTGGATTAATTATTACCTATACCCTATTTATTAAGTATAGGAAGTGGGATGAAAAGCTTCTACAGACAAATATATCGCTTAAAATTTCAATAATCTTCTTTTTCTCTGCGATTATTATATTTGGATTAAATAAAATTTTTATTTTAGGAATGCTATCATTTTTAATTCTTGCATTGTCATTATTATATGCTTTTGGATTCCTCATTATTTTTCTTAGTAAAGATCGTATATTCAAAAAATACTATAGTTGGGAATGCTATAAAGAACAAAAAATAAATCCAGTAATATCTTCTGCAAAACAAAACACTCTAGTTTTTCTCAGCCATATTAGAGTGCCAGAGAAAAGAAAAGAGTAGGTCAAATTTAAATTATTTGTGATATGGAACATAATTCAGTCAAACACTAGGCTTAAAAAATATTATTGTTTGTTTTTTTCTGCTTTATTACATAATCCAGAACAAAGATATGTTTATGGTCATTTAATTCTAAACGATAAAAAAGAGATATTAATAAAAAAAATTAACCGACTAATCTTCTAACGTCAGTTACCTCAACTTGAGTAACATTCTCTATACTTGAGAAATTGTTTTCAAGTTCGTCAGTTCCGCCAGCCTGATCCTTGCCCAATAACATGACCTTCAAAGATACAAGACCAAATGCAATAGGAATTTCTTCAATTTTATGAAGCTTCATATTGGAAGGTATTGCAGCTTCAATTGCCTTTTTCATTACCCCAATATCAACATCAGGGGAATCTGGCATAATCATTGCCGTGATACTTAAATTAAAATCAGCCATCAAAACACCTTATGGTCCAACAAACTCCCCACATTTGCACTGGTACTTATTTACAAGTACTCTGCATCTTTCGCATCTTATTACAATCTCATCACAAGAAGGGCAGGGAAACTGAACGGCCTGCTCATTTGAAGTAATCTCTCTCTTACATGATGTACATTTCATGATAATCCTCCTATCGAGTATCCTTGATGGGTTTATCTAGCTTTATTTTATATGTCTTTCCTTTCTTTTCTCTAAAAATAATACCCTTTGATTCAAGGTCCATTACAAGTCTTGTCACTTTTGGCCTAGAGAAATTAGTGGCTTCAGGAAGTCTTTCCTGCCGATCTTCACCATTTTTAAGGGCTTGAACAAGCTTTCTTTCATCCTCAGTTAATACAAATACAGGAACTGAATCATCTTTTTTCAATCTAAAAACTAGTAATAGGGCCAATCCTCCCAAAAATAATCCAGCGACCATTGAGATTACATCAATCTTGAGATTCAATCCTTCCTCTTCAAGATCAATTACATCTGAAATATTGATGTCCTTACCAAGTCTTTCAACAGCTATACCTTTTGAGGTCAGGCTTTTTACAACATTTTCTGAAATCATCGGGCCAACTACATAGACTTTTCTGGCATTTATCATGTTAAGCGCCTCTATAGTTGAAGGGGGTATTTCATTTTCATTTGTGATTAAAATTGGAATCCCTCTCCTCATTGCGAATTTCGAAGCAATAAGGTATGACTCTTCAATATTTCCATTGAGAATAACTGACTCCCTTGAAGATTTCCATAAATCTATAGCAACACGTGCGGCTGTACCTGCTCTGTCCCAGTCCCATATCCTTGTGACCTCGTATCCAATATTAGTAATTTCGAGCTCAATGCTTTCCGAAATAGCATCAGTTGTTCCACCAATTATGAGGACCTTTCTTGCACCTTCATCGTAAAATCCCATAAGCTCTCTTTTCGAAAATCCTGAAAGTGTTTTTGGGTCTGTTAGTAATATTGGTATCTTTTCTTTCTGAGAATAGGCTTGGGCAACTGTATAGTCTATTAGAATATCCCCTCTGACAACTATAACGTCATAAGTAGAAGCTTCAGCAACATTAGGACCCAAAATTGACACAAAGATAAAGAAAAAAATGACAGATGCTCCCAATTTATGCATAAGGGATAACTATAATTCTCGCTTAAAAGATTTCTGTTAATTTTTCCATAATAATATACCATCTTCAATTTCAAAGTCAGCTTTTCCATTATTGTAAAGGTAGTGAAGAAACGCTTTTGTGTAATTGTCACATAAATATACTTAGTGAAATCATAATTTATTGAAAGTTTCTCTGCTATCTCCTTTTTCAATTGATCCTCACTTTTTCCATCTTTGATAAGGTCTAAGATCATTTTTTCAAGAAATTCAAGTTTTTTTCTGTTTTCAGCTAGTGCATTTTTGAAATTCTTTGCACCCCTTATGGGGAGGCCATGTGCAGGGAGGCAATAATCTATCTCATAATTAGAGAGAACATCTAGGTCTTTGAACTGTGACTCAATATCAGTATAGAATGGCATTTTGAACATACTC
>LNGC01000146.1 GCA_001587715.1 Candidatus Methanofastidiosum methylothiophilum
GAAATTTAACGGGGTGTTTTTTTGGAGTTCAAATCCAGAGAGGAGATAATAGAATATCAGAATAAAAAACTAAGATGTTGCGTAGATTACGCCTCAAAAAACTCTCGATTTTTTAAAGATACATTGAAAAAATGCAATTTGAAAGCAGACGATATAAAAAATATAGACGACCTTCAGAAACTTCCATTCACGACAAAAAACGATCTTAGAGACAACTATCCCTTTGGGCTTATGGCCGTTCCAATGGAAGATATAGTAAGATTTCATGCATCTTCTGGAACAACAGGAAAATCAACAGTTGTTTACTATACAAAAAATGATCTTGATACTTGGTCCAATCTGATGGCGAGAGTTTTGGCAACGACTGGCCTAACAAAAAAGGATTCTATGCAAATTATTTACAACTATGGCTTTTTTACAGGAGGATTTGGTTTTCACTACGGTGCTGAAAGACTTGGCGTTTCTGTAATTCCAACAGGATCTGGTAACACCAAGAAACAGATAGAAATAATGCGTGATTTTGGTACAACCTCCTTTACAAGCACACCCTCATACGCAATATATCTTGGGGAAACAGTTGAAGAAATGAAGATTGACACTAAAAAAGATCTTAAATTAAAGATTGGAGTCTTCGGAGCGGAACCTTGGGGCGAAGGCATGAGACAGAGAATTGAAGAGCTGTTTAATATCAATGCTTACGATAACTATGGAATTTCTGAACTCTGTGGGCCTGGTGTAGCTGTGGAGTGTAAAGAAAAGGACGGACTTCATGTATGGGAAGATCATTTCATAATGGAAGTAATCGACCCAAAAACGGGAGAAGTTCTAGGGGAAGGAGAAAGAGGAGAGCTAGTATTCACTCCTCTATGGAAGGAAGCAATGCCACTCTTTAGATACCGGACAAAAGATATCTCTACAATATACGAAGAAAAGTGTAATTGTGGTCTACCTTTTAGAAAAATTGAAAGACTTCATGGAAGAAGCGATGACATGCTCATCATAAGAGGCGTCAACGTTTTCCCAAGTCAGATTGAGGAGGTAATTTTGAAAAATTCGGCCTTTAAAGGCCACTACGCCATAATAGTTGAAAGAAAAGGCCCTCTTGATCACTTGACAATTGAGATAGAGGTAACAAAAGATCTTTTCACAGGAAATCTGAAAGATCTGATTCAACTTAAAGATAAAGTGGAAGAGGATCTAAAGAGTGTTCTACTAGTTAAAGCAAATGTTAAGCTCGTTGAAGAGGGGACAATACCAAGGTCCCAAGGTAAAGCTCAACGAGTCATCGATAAAAGAAATTTAGAAGGATAGGAGGAATTAAATGATATTTGGTCTACCGGAAACAACATTTTTTGTTGTTTTAATAGTTCCAGTAGTGATAGCCCTTTTACTTTTGTTTTGGGGATTTAAATACAAACCAGAGGGGGAAAAATAATGGCATCAATAATGACGACATCGCTAGTTGTACTCTACTTTGTTGTAATACTCGCTATAGGTGCATGGGCATCTAAAAAAGTTAAGAATAGTGAAGATTACATAGTTGCAGGAAGGAGCCTTGGATTCTGGTTCTTTGTTATACTTATTGTTTCCTCTGCAACAAGTGGTATGAGTATATTGGGGGTAGCAGGACTTGGATATGTTGCAGGATGGCCCAGTATTTGGGAGCAGATATTTGTTCCACTAACAACTGCAATATGTATATTGTTCTACGGTACAAAACTACACAAAA
Organism: Candidatus Methanofastidiosum methylothiophilum; assembly: GCA_001587715.1. GTDB lineage: Archaea > Methanobacteriota_B > Thermococci > Methanofastidiosales > Methanofastidiosaceae > Methanofastidiosum. The sequence goes on from LNGC01000146.1 coordinate 1,730, forward strand.
TTTCGGAAAAAATGGGGTACATGACAGTTCAAGACTACTTTTCCAACAGATTTTACAGTCCCAGGCTTATGAGGGCGCTTTCAGGACTTGCAGTAGTTGTTACAAGCGGTATTTACCTTGTTGGTCAATACACAGCAATTAGTATAGTGCTTGTATGGCTCTTTGGCATTACAAATACCGAAGCTCTTTTGATAGCCGGAATAATAGTTCTGTTGTATGTTGTCTTAGGTGGTCTATATGCTGTCGCATGGGTAAATCTTGTTCAAGGAATATTTATCATAGCGGGAGTACTTATAGTATCTCCGTTCGTGATAAATGCTGCCGGCGGGTTTACACATATTAACACAGTGTTAGCTTCAATAGATCCTAACATGGTAAACCTAGCTTACCCACAAGTCCATCCACCATATGCTGGATACGCATTCATGACTCCATTGTACTTGGTTTCTTTCTTCTTCTTGCTTGCGGTAGGACTTGGATCAGCACCACATATTATTAACAACGTTCTTGCAGTTAAAAAAGACAAATACTTTAAATTTGCACCATTTGCAGCATTTAGCATCTACGTTGTAATAATGTACTTAATTAAGATTGTTGGATTTGGTACTAGAGTAATGGTGGCTGACGGAGTAATGAAAGTTCCGTATCCCGACTACTCATTTGTCGCTGCAGTTAATCATTCTTTGCCAACATTTATATGGCCACTATTTGCAGTAATAGTTTTATCGGCAGTCATGTCAACTACAGACAGACTAATGCTTACAATAGGAAGTTCAGTAAGCTGGGACATATACAAGAACTTGATAAATCCAAAGGCAAAGGACAAAACAATCATGAACCTTAGCAGGGCAGTAGTTGTAATTGCGGCAGTCTTAACACTTTACCTTGCTATAACACCACCTCAGCTCCTAGCGCTATTAATATGGATGGGGATAGGAATAATGCTTTCCACATTTGTAATGCCTTTACTAGCTGGACTTTACTGGAAGAGAGCTACAAGAGAAGGGGCAATCGCTTCAATGGCAGTCGGATTTTCAACAGCAATAGCGTTTGGATTCGTTCACCAGTTCGTAATGAAACTACCAATGCACTTTAGTATGTACAGCTTCGTTTTAGCTGTAATAACAATGGTCGTTGTAAGCCTTGTTACTAAGAATCCACCCGAAAAAGTTTTGAAAGAAACTTTAACTGGGCCGTTTATCCAGACAAAGAAAAGGTGAAACACTTGAAGATACTATCAGTATTCATCGAAAATAAACCAAAAAGACTTTCAAAGATAATTGAAGAATTATCCAAAGAAGGGCTCTTTATATCGGGGCTTGCAATTGCAGACGCAGGTGACTTCGGCATAGTAAGGCTTATACTAAACGATGTCAAAAAAGGAGCTTCGATATTATCAAAGCACGAGATGATTGCAAATATACAAGATGTAGTCGGTGTTAACGTGAATAATGCTACTATCTCAGAAATTGCAAAAATTCTTGGAGAAAACAATGTCAACATTGAAGATGCACTGGGCTTTGGATTTATTGACAATGAAAAGATACTGGTATTAAAAGTGGACAATATTGAACTTGCAAATAAAGTCCTTTCTAAAGAAGGATTTAAAATTTATTAATTTATTTTTTTTTTAAAAGCAATAGTTCAAGATAGGACCTTCTTTCACTTTCTAGAAAAAGGACCTCAAATAGATTTTCTATCCTTTTAATATCCTGAAGATTCTCTGATTTTAATTCTATTTCAATATACTCGCCAAGATCTTCAACATCATCAATTGACACAGTATAATCTTTATAGAGGTATACTTTTCTTTTTTTTCTTACATTTAATATCTTTTTATACCCAAGTTTTTGAAGAATCTGTTCTATGTCCCCCGAAACAAACGCTTCAATCTCTTCTCTTGATTTGGATATCTTATCTAGTTTTGGCCCTTTATAAGTTAAAATAGCCTTTTCGCCTGAATATCTTATTCTTAAAGCTTCGTCAGTTTCCTTAAAATCTCTTATAGGCGAAGAAAAATAAGTGTCTTCCTCGACTTTTTCTTCAAGAAACTCTGCTTTTCTTAAGATTTGATCAATTCTTCCTTTTGTATACTTGTCTATCTTAGCCTTCATCTCGAGTTCAAGCATAAGTTATTTTAATACAA
>LNGC01000147.1 GCA_001587715.1 Candidatus Methanofastidiosum methylothiophilum
CCATATTTTGTATAAAATTGTATTGCCATCCCTGTAATTATTCTAACTAAACTAACTGTATTTGTGTTTAAATCATACTTCCATACTTCACCACCGGTATCAGTATCCCATCTAAATATTGTATATACAGCATTATCAGTTTCTTTATAAAACACAATTAGATTATAAAAATTATCCCATTTACTGTAATCGCCGGCAATATTTGCGCTAGTTTCAAATTCAGGACTATATGTAAATGTCCCATTAGTAGCATCGAAAATTACGAACTTCCATTTGAATGGCCCAGAATATATATTTGTTAATATACAATCATATACTTTGAAATTATAAATATTTGGTTTCCTAGAAGAACCAAAGACAGTTCCGGATGGCGTATAAGCTACTCCGTCTTTGTCTAAATTTGAAAAGAACCCATCATAGACAATATTATCTACTTCATCATTATATTTCATCCAAGATGGTGTAGCATATACCCCATAAATATCTTGCCCATCAGATTGAATATTTATATTATAAAAGCTTTCATTCCCGTTGAGATTTACAATTTGTTTTGATATTATTTTCCCACTAGAACTAAACTTGCATAGCCATGTAGTTTCATCCGTTATGTTCTCAGCATACATATAACCACGCTCTTCCGTAATTTTCGTAGTATATGTTGTATAAATTTCACCTGTAGACTTATCTATACAACTTCCAGCTGCATAATAGTAACCATCTCCTGATATTGTTTCAGGATATGTCCCTTGTATATAAGCTTCCCCACTTGTTGTGTATAATGTTCCAGGATTTAGCATATTCCATGAGTTTAGCCCGATAGTTCTATAAAACGCATGTCCATTCCCCAAAACCGTTGTAAAAACTCCATACGCAATATCCAAATAACGAACATAAGAAGATTCCAATCCAGATGAGAAGTTTTCCCACGTGTGATTTGTTTTTAGTGGTTTTCTCCAAATACCTGCATCAATTGTCCCAATATAAACATACCCATCATCACCATAAATTCCAAGAATTCTGGCGCATCGTTCATCTAAAATAAATGTGGTAATAATTCCGTTAGAAGCATATGATACTTCTTTTGTAGTTACTAAACATTCTCCGCCCCTATAATCAGAGTTTAAAAATATTGTGTCCCCAATTGAAATATCGTATGTTCCAGGAATTTCAACAGTTGTCACAAAAGTAATCTTTTTCAACTCATCAGATAAGCGCTTTGCAAGAGAGTTGGCAAGACCTTGTTCTCCTATACTACTATTATACATAACAGATGTTCTAACATCTGCATCATCATAGTTATAAGGAGTAACAACTTTTTTCTCAGCTTGTACCCAAACACCTGAAACAGGGTTTCCTTTTCCCCGAACAATAACCCTGTTTCTAAGCATTTTATCGTCCTTCTTGGTATTAATAGATAATATTTCTGTGTCCGAAAAAGAACGTATTGGGTTTCCCTTATTTACCTTTTTTATTTGTAAAACATTATTTGTGTCTACATAGAAAAAGCACCCACCTTGCTGAACAAGTGATGTTATTATATCCATTGCACTAGACATACCCACTTGCGCTTCTGGATTTAAATAGCTAACATAATAATCTTCTGTAATATTAAATTGAATTCCAGTTTCTGATAGTATCTTATCTAGCCAATAATAATTGGTTTGCCCTTCAACAACTTGATAATTCTCTGAAACATAATAATCTGTAAGTCTTTTTGTAGCATCTTGGCAAACTACTTTAATTGTATATTCCGGTAATTCTCTGGAAACTGCTGAAACATAGAATGATGGCATACCTTCAACTTCGAAAACATCCCAAACTGAAATTGGTACTGGGTAGTTCGCCGCCAAAGTAATTGTAGCTGACGCAACTCCGGAACATAAGGATTGCGTAGCACTTACATTAATTGTGTAATCACTGATTTCCGCGCCATTATGCTTTATCATAACTATTTCCTCAAAATTAGAGAATTTGTATAGCCACTTCTAGAAAATTCATGCTGACATGTATATATGTACCAATTTCCGGACAAATTAAATAAAGTTGAATTTACTGAGATTACTTTTCTTGCTGCTAACATTGGGTTACCAATAACCTGACAAGATAGCTGTTCTGTAAGCCGGTTCAAGAGATTGAGATTAACATTCGCTACATATTGAGCATTACTTTGTGCTACTATTCCATCTGCACCCATAATAGTAGTTCTATAAAATCCGGATGGAACATATGGTGAACTCGCACTAGCTGTAGCACTTCCATCTTCCGTATATACAATTACTTTGTTTCTAAGATTTTTATCATCTTTTCCATAAGAACCGGATAGCATTAGCGCATCTGTAAGCGTGTAATCTATGGGCACATCTGGTATATCCCCATATTCTCCGGATGTGCCCGTCATTACGTATGGCTTTCTATTTTTAAAATAAACTATACCATTCTCATCACACCATACAGACCAAGCCAAAATCCTTGCGATATTTTTTACAAAGTCATTTGCACTTATGAGATTTACTTGTATACCTTCCGTTCTCATTGTAAATAATTCGAAATATGACGTCTGATATACATAGTTTGTTAGTCCAGCCTCCGCTAAGACGTCTCCAACTAAGGTTTCCGCTTGAATGTGATTTCTGCTAAATGGATTGTTTGGGTCTGTTGCTGCAAAGAAATATTCAACCGCACGAATAAACATATCATTTGCGGTTATAACATAAGTATTATCAGGGATTTTTCTATCAATTTGTTTTACATAACCTTTAAATCTTTTTTCGGTAGTATCATCCGATGTAAAATAACATTCAATCTCATCACCAATTTCTACGGGGCATTCAATAGATTCTATAATAAGTGTAGATAAACTATCATGCGATTCCTGTAATACTACAGAAATCGGGTTAGTAAATCCAGTTACTGATACAGATACGCTACTCATGCACTTCTAGCTCCACAGCATAAACCGGTGCTGTACAATCTAAATCTTGTCTTAGTGTTTGCCAAGCTGTTTTAATTCGTTTCCAATTAAAATTAATCAAGTATAAATCTTTACTAAAACTATCCCCGCTTAATGTATATTTAGTATCCCCATCTTTATTCATAGCAAGTAATGCTTCTAAATCCGCGTTTCCAACAACAATAGCTGAAACATTATGAATCGGGGTTTCTATACCAAAAAATTGTTGTACAGTTTCTCCGGTTAGCGGCTGTAATCTTGCAGTAATCCTTGAGCTTTGACCACCAATTTCTTGAACAATAATTCTAGTACCACCAAATGTCCACATAATTCCTCCTATACAATGTTAACTCTAGCAACATTCCCGCTAGCGTTTCCATATCGCACTAAATCATCTCTCATATACTTCTTTACAATGTTAGCTAGCGTTCGCCCATCTACAATTAATGTTGTTTTATTTTCTATAGCCAAGCTTAGTTTTGTCTGAAGTGTTTTCCCTATAGAATTTAGTGCATTTGCTGCAGCCATGCCAAATCCACCTATCGTTGGTGATACTGCTGGAGAAGCTAACGAAGAGAATATCCCTAATGGACTTGTTAATCCTTTATTCAGAATATTATTTCTATCTGTTCGAATAATTCTACCATTTGGCCCCAATCCATAAACAGAAGGTCTTGACACATCTTCTAGTGGTAATATTCTATGTGTTTCATCATACCCAGCTGGTTTTTCTGGCCCATATACTGGGAATTTCCAAGGCTCTGAAGTTTCTTTAAAGCGCATCCAAGGATATTGCCTTAATGTCGTTGGATATTTTTCTTCTTCCCGCAAACTTTCATCAGGAAAATTACTGACGATTGGCGTTGTTCCTTCCTGATTGTTATTATCCCTTCTG
>LNGC01000148.1 GCA_001587715.1 Candidatus Methanofastidiosum methylothiophilum
TTTCACAGCGTCTGTTGTAGATAATATATTGTCGCATATTTTAAGAAATTCTGGATCGTCAAGATTGTGTAGAACACCTTCCCCAGTTCTTCGTGAATCAAAGTATCCTGTTCCCCACTGTGCGTGCATTAACATTCCCCAAGGTGTTGTCCTTGTTATGGTGAGGTCATAATAATACTTATCTTTTAAGGATATCCATGTACTTGTATCAACAGATTTTAGTGTTACTTCAATACCGACTTTTTTGAGATAGTCCTGCACTAATTCTCCAGAGCGTATATAGTCTGAACGGATAAGCATTATTATTTTAATATCCTTGCCATCAAGTGTCTCTCTTATTCCATTGCCATTGTTATCCTTGTATCCTGCTTCATCAAGTAATTGATTTGCTTTATCAACGTTGTATTCTAGTTTCGGCGTATCTTTATAAAATTCCATGGTTGGAGGAACAAATCCTCTGTTTGGTACTGAGCCGTATCCTAATGCCTCAATTTTAACAATTTCATCATAGTTAATCGCATAGGATATTGCATTTCTAAATTCTAAATCAGACATTGGTTGTCTTTGTAGATTCATTCCAAGAAATACTAAACCAACGTTCATTTTTTGGATAATGTCATATTTGCCCGTGTCAGTCAACTTTTTTATATTAGAATAGGGGTAACTTCCTGCATATTTGTAATAAACATCTAAGTTTCCATTTTCAAGATCAAGTGCAAGTGTATCATTGGTCTTATACATATGAACTTCTATTGTATCTACTATAGACTGTTTTCCTTTCCAATATGGATTTTTCTTTAAGGTTACTATTTGAGAATCAAGATTTACATTAGATACAAAGTATGGCCCACATCCAACATAGTTATCAGTTTGTACATAATTAATTGGATCCTGAATAGATTCCCATATATGCTTTGGAAGTATGTTATAAGTTGCAAATTCAAGATTTGTTCTTGTATAAGGCTCTTTGAATTTAAGCTCGACGGCATTATCTCCTGGAATTACAGTTACAGATTCAACACGTTGTTTTATCCATCCTGCATAAGGTATTTTATTTGAATAGTATTCTATAGAAAACTTGACATCATCAGGAGTTACTTTTTTCCCATCGCTCCAGTACAAATCTGGATCTATGTAAAATTTCCAGATCTTGTTATCGCTTGATACTTCGTATTTAGTGGCCATTTGACCCACTATTTTTCCATTCTCATCCATTTTAGTAAGTGTCAAATTTGATACTTTCATGAAGATTCCAAGATTAGTATCAAAAAAATTTGCAGCCTTTATAGTATTTGGACTTCCTATTTTTACAGTAGTACCTTTAGAAACTGTATCGGTAGAAGTGCCCTGATTGACACACCCTACCACTAAGGAAATACAAAGTATTGATATTAACAATATACTTATTCTTTTATCGATAATAATTACACCTCCTTAAAGTGTTACTGTTTTAGTTTTCGTGTTACTTATAAAGTTTTGCATTTTTTTGAGTATAGTATGATAGTTCTTAGAGATTGATTCTTATTATAAGAAAATACTGAATAAAATATCCGTTAATTTTAAATGTATTGAACCTGTATTATTAATGTATGACATACGTTATTAGAAGCAATGGAAAAAAAGAGGAATTCGACGGAGATAAACTTCTATCCTCTATTATGGCCATCGCAAGTGATGCTGGTATAATGAACGAAGCTGGTATGGAGGCTATAATAAAAAATGTCGCATCTAACGCTATTTCTTCTGCAAGGACTCAAGATGTGGTCCAATCTAAAACATTGAAAGATGTAATATTGGCCCAATTATTGAAGATTGGGATTCAGATGGCTATCCAGAAATTTGGAGCATCTAATGTAACAAAAGAAGATGTTATAAGTGAGTTGATAAATGCAGGTTTGCAGATGTCTACTAAGAGTTCAAAGAGTTCTCAATCGGATGATCTCCTAAGTATGTTGTTGGGAGCAGGAACGACTTCTAAGGCTAATCAATCAAATGATCTTCTAAGCCAAATATTAGGCGCTGGGCTACAGACATCTAGTAAGAGCTCTACTCAATCCAATGATCTTCTAAGTATATTATTAAGAGAGGGCCTACAGACATCCACTAGAAGTTCTAAGGCTAATCAATCAAATGATATCCTAAGCCAACTATTAGGTGCAAATACGCAAAAAGTTTCAAGAACTAATGCATCAAATGATAATCTAGAGGATATACTAAAGACCGGGATGAAACTAGTTAACGCGTGGATGCAATACAATAAATAATCTAGAATCGATACCTTAAATCCCTCTCCCTAAAATATATATTTCTTATTTTTTGGAAAAATAAGCAAATAAGTGATAGAATGAAATCAGAACATATTTTATCGGATACATTAAAAAAGATAAAAGATGCTGAAAACGAGCTTATAAAACTAAAAAATGAATATTTGTCAAAACAAGACCCATTGCTTAAAGATAAAATTGAAGAAAAGAAAAGAGATTTAGAGAAACTTAGAGTTTACTACAAAGACCATGTTATGGCATCATGTAACGAAAGTTTTGAAGCAAAGAGAAGAAGACTTTCAAAGTATGATTAAAAATATTTGAAGTTAATGTCTTAAATTTAGTGGAACTTTTCAGATTAATAATCTAGACTTAAAACTAAGTTAAGTTTTACAAGTAAGAGATTATTTATACGAAATATTGTTATTTTTCTGCATATATTTAGTTGGATTAGTTAGGAAAAATATTAATAGTTCAACTAACAAAATATTACCGTGAAAAAAATAATACTTTTTTTGATTATAGTAATTGGAATCATCTCTTTATCAATATGGTACAAATCACTGAACACAGAGCGTGGCGTAGTTATAGAATTAGAAGGGGGAGTTGTTAGGGAGAATAATGTAATCTGGGCTAAAAGCCCTCATATGACACTAAATATTACTAATTATTCAATCCTTCCTAAAAAAATAGATATTTTGATATTAAATATAAAAAAAGATAGCTTACTCCAAGTTAAAGGCAAGCCTAAATTAATTAACCCAAGGGAAAAAATAGTTTTTTATCTACTACCGCTCTCTCAAAAATCATGTGTTATCAAATCACCTGAAACCAATGCATTAAGATTTGCAGTCGTTGGTGATTCAAGACAAGACAGTTCTAAGGATCCATATCCTAGAGTCTTCAAAAAAATAATGAAAGACATAGATTCCAGAGATTTTAATTTTGCTATTCACGTCGGCGATTTTGTAATCCACGAAGAAGAGAAATATTTTGAAGAATTTGAGGATATTATAGGTGGCTATGATACTCCCGTTTATACAGTAATAGGAAATCACGATAGTGATATTCTGAAAGGCTCATTGTATAAACAATACTATGGTGGCACATATTATAGTTTCTTATATATGGGCGTAAAATTTATTTTTTTAGATAATTCAATGGAAAATTTGAATGAAGATAATATCTTATTTCTAGAAAATGAATTAAAATATGAAGGGGAAAAATTTGTTTTTTTACATATGCCTCCTTTTGACCCAAGAGACTCAAAATCACATAATATGGAAGGCGGAGAAGATTTTATGCAAATCATGAGAGATAACAATGTTAGTCTTGTTTTTTCTGGCCATGTCCATATGTATTATCAAACTACAGAAGATGGAACTAGATATATAATTACGGGAGGCGGAGGATCTCCCTTGCATACAACTGAAAAGAAAGGAGGATTTCACCATTACGTGATTTATGATCAAGGCGATATACAGCTGATTAATATGGACGATTAATCTTATAATTTATTTTTCAGATTTGATAGTGATAGTGAAAATT
>LNGC01000149.1 GCA_001587715.1 Candidatus Methanofastidiosum methylothiophilum
TTTGACTTAAAATTGGAATTTATAAGTGCAAAAGGAAATCATAAATGGGTTCATGCTAGAGGTAAAGCCCATCAGACTAATGGAAAAACTGTCAGAGTATCTGGAACTTTTCAAGATATAACTGAAGAGATGACCTCAGAGATAAAAGCAAGGGACTTGAACGAAACATTGAGAGTATTGAACAAAATATTAAGGCACGATATATTAAATGATTTAACTATTGTCCTAACAGTATGTGATTTAATGAAAGATGCCGACCCTAAATTGAAGCAGAAAGCTGCAAGGGCTCTTGATAAAAGTGTTAATCTGATTGATAGGATGAGGGAACTTGAATACGCTCTAACTTCTGGCGGAGAAGTTAAGAGTTATGATTTAAGAAAGATAATAGAAAACGTTGCCAAGAATTACCCTGAAATTAAATTTAGTATAAATGGTGATTGTAGCGTTTTGGCCGATGAAGCAATAAATTCTGTTATGGATAATCTTGTAAGGAATGCAGTAGTTCATGGCAAAACTGACAGGATATATATTAACATAGTACTAGATGACAAAACCTGCACTATTGAAGTATCCGATTTTGGAGTAGGGATACCGGATGATTACAAATCAAAGATTTTTGAAGAAGGGGAAAGTTTTGGTGAAACAAGAGGAACAGGCCTTGGACTTTATATCGTTAAAAAAGTTATAGAAAGATATGGCGGAGAAATAAAAGTAGAAGACAATAAGCCCAAAGGAACAAAATTTACAATAACTCTATTAAAAATTTATAATTAACCCCAGTCTTCACCATCAATATATATCCAGAGTTCTCCTGTAAGTGCTGATCTTTCATCACATTTCTGGCAGAATTTTTTAAAGGTAGTTTTTGTAGATGCGGCAATTGAGCATATGCCTATTTCTTTTTCTTCGTCTTTCTGAACTAGATTATCGCAATTAACACAAACATGTGGCCCTTTTTTATCTATAAGACTCATCTTATCCCGTAGTCTAATTTTGACTATTGATTTAAATATTTTGCTACTTGAAGCCGGCATGATTTCTTTTTAGGGATATAAAAAGCAAATTATTTTAAGGTTAGATACAAATCATGTTTCATGGATGATATAAAGGAGCTTTTTTTCAATAGAAAAACTGTTGAAATCCTACTTAGCATGCTTGAGGATGAAAAACCAAGGTATCCAAAGGTCATTGCAGAAGAAGTAGGATCCATTTATCCGCATGTTTTCAATATACTAAAAGAACTAGAAGATGTAGGGCTAGTTGAGTCTTACAAGGAAGGTCGAATAAGATTCATAAGATTGACTGCAGAGGGTAGAAAAATAACAGAAAAGTTCCAGCAAATTTACTCGGATTTAGAAGGATTTCAGCAAAAGTTCTCAGAAGAAAGGACAAGAGAGGATGCTATTGTTATAAACAGGTTTAGGGAGACTATCAAATCTATTGAATATAAGCTTCTTTCCGAGAAACTTGATAAAAAGGATAGCTTTAGAGAAGTATTAAAACTATCAAAACTTAGAACAGAACTTGAACGGACAAACTTTAGAAATGATAATGATCGAGAAGAAAAGAATAAACTTTTGAAAAGGATTTATTATATCGAAGAAAAGGCAAAGTTACTTCTTATTAAGTTTTAATCCCCTGCCCTCTCAACATAAATTGAGAGGATATCAACCCAAGCAGTTTCAAAACCCTTTTCTTCATCAGTTCTAAATGCATCTGAAGCCCTTTTTGTAGATTCAAGTAAGAGTTTTTTAAGATCTCTTTTATCGAATTCTTTTGAAACGACCTTGCAAATAATTGAGTCTCTGTCATTTTTTTCCATAGATGTCACTATGCCGTTTACCGCCTTTGCGTAGCCTTTATTAAATTCTGTGTCGCCCAGATGTTCTGCAATCTGAATATAGTTCTCTCTGGCCTTTTTCATGTCCCCATTTTCTAGATAAGTTGCCAATAATTTTAACCTTAGTTTTACCTTTTCCAAATAAATCACCTTAAGATTGCTATTATTATAATATGGTCCTTTTCATATGGTGAAAGATCAACTGTGTCAACAATATTAAATTTTTTCTCAATCTGTTTTATCTCTTCTTTGAATATCTCTTCGGGAGGTTTACTTGAGTCAATGCTTCTTGCCTTAACACAATAGAATACTGTTCCGCCTTTTTTTAAGTATACTGAATTCTTAATAAGTATCTCATGCTGATGTTTTTGAGCAACATCCTGATAGATAAAGTCAACTTGTTCTATTAGTCCTGAATAGAGATTAGGGCTTGATGCATCTTCTAGTATGGGGTAGATATTGTCCCTAACTTCGCTAATATTGAGAAACTGCCTCATGCTTCTCTCAGACATTTCAACTGAGAATATTTTTCCATTTTCTACAATATCTGAGATATGAGAAACGGTAGTCCCCGTGGCGGCACCTAGATAAAGAATCTTGGAGTCTTTTTTGAAAGGTAGATTCCTATATCCTTTCATTATAGCGGCTGCAAGTTTTGATCTTCGTGGATTCCATTCGCGGAGTTCATTTCCTTTGAAATCAACTAACTTTTCACCGTATACTCTTTCCCCTTTGATAAGATTTTTCGTAAAAAGTTTGTCTCCATCAATAAAAACATTTGTAAAGATCTCTTCCATTAGAAATACTAATCAATGTGACTATAAAAGTATTTCTAAATAAAATAATTACTGTTTCCAGTAAATTCGATCTATGCTAAGCTCATATCTTGATATCTTCTTTTGTGGATCGGGGAAAGAAATTGTAAAGCTCTTCTTTGTTTTGTCATTTACTTCTTTTACTATCACTCTGTCAATACCAAGATCCTTTCCATCCTTTGTGTAATATTGCCCTTTAATTGAAAAATCAGTTGCATCTTTACCACAGTTGTTATTGACTTCACCAGAAACTATCAACTTTTCAGATTCCCATCTAACACTCATGATTGATATATCAGGTGTGCACCCAGGTATTTCTTTATCCTTAAGTATAATGCCTTCAGGTGTTTGACTTATGCAACCTATTAAAAGGGCGAGAGTCACAAACGAAAAAATAATAATTAATTTTTTCATATTATTCCCACATTTAATTTGTATCCAATACTTTTAAGTTTTACTTTTTCATTGTTTTAATAGAGGCAATATGCACCGTAACGCCTATTGCTATTACTATTAAGATAACCCTAATAATAAGATTTGAGACTACAAACAAAGCCGAAAATATTATGGTCGCCCATAGAAAAGAGAGAGTTATAATCTTTATATTAAGTGCAATGCCTTTTCCTTCCCTATAGTTTTTGATATAATTCCCAAGCAATTTAGTTGGCAAAAGGGGTATGAATATTCCGACTATCCCTATTACTAGAGAAACTGTGCCTGTAACGATCAATATAATTCTGATAATTTGATTTGATCTTTTATTATTTTCATCCTGATTACAGGCCAACTTTGTGCTCACATCCATTACTCCTTTTTACTTCTTAATTTATTTAAAGATATCAATCCACACAAAGGACCTAAAAACAGAATTGAGAATGCGTATTTCCAGCTGACAATATCTACAACTATTGGGATTAGCTTAATTGAGATAATTGATATAAAGAATCCAATTGCGAGTTGTATAGTTACAGCCGTGCCCATATATTTTTTATCTCCCACTTCAGTAGCCATCCCGGAATATTGGGGGCTATCTGCAACTGCTGACATTCCCCAAATCAAGGCAATAATAATCATGGCGATATTGTTTACACCAAAAGTGAATCCGATTATCAATGAACAAAAACCACTTACTGAAAGCATTAATATGTTGAAC
>LNGC01000150.1 GCA_001587715.1 Candidatus Methanofastidiosum methylothiophilum
ATGATATTCATTAAGCCAGGGCCAAAAGTAGAAGTAAATGCTGAAGTTCGCGGAACTATGTACAAGGCAATCATAGTAATATTAATTATAGCTTGTCTTGGAATAGGATTGTTCCCCAATATAATCTATGATCCAATATACAATTTTGTTGTCTCCCTGGGGGTGTGATGTTTGTTAGATAAAGTATACGAAATATTTCACGAAAAGATGAAAGATAAGGATCAAGGAATGGGTATAGGAAGTGCCCTCACGTCAGAATTTTTAATGCTATCATTCCTCTTAATTGGGGCAATATTAGTATTAAGAACTGCTAATTCGACAATATTGGCATTTGGAACATTAATCATGTTAGCTGGAATTTTGTTTACAGTACCAACAGTTTTCAAAGTAGAAAAAGAAAACTCAGATTCAATTAATTTATCTTCCTTCTATGTAGCATTAACACTTGCACTTCTTTTTATCATATTCTTAGGAGGGATTTAAGTGAAAACAAGTGACTATCAACAAGGAAGAAACATAATTGCAGGCGTATCTTTACTTATCGCTTCATTCGTAATATTGAAAACTCTTTACCAGTTCAGTGATTATGTAATACCTGGAATGAGTTATCTTTACAATATGTATAGCGGTAATATTGCACCTAATGTTATTACTGTAATTCTCTTTGACTTTAGAGGTTACGATACATTAGGGGAGACCTTTATTTTGATCACTGCGGTCATTACAACAACAGTTGTATTCGGCTGGGGCTCTTTGAAAGGATTCAAGAAACGTGAAACTCCAGAAATGACAGATAAATCAACAGTAATACAACGATTAATGGCATTCCCATTAGCTATCCTATTAGTAGCTTTTGGTGTTACAATAGTCCTTGGTGGGCATATTACTCCTGGAGGAGGTTTCCCAGGAGGATCTGTAATAGCGACTGGATATTTCTTGACAGTTGTTATATATGGGCTTAAGAAAACACCACTTAGATTTACACATAGATACCTTGTAAATCTCTCAACTATTGGAGCTTTGATATTCCTACTTTCAGGAGTGCTTGGTCTTGTTGTTACAACATATTACTACGGGACAGGATACTACTTATATAACACAGGTGTTGATCCTTACGATATAATCCATGTAGGCGCCTTCGGATGGGACAATTTCTTAGACTATCCTGATCCAACCCACCCTGGTATTTTGCCATATCTAAATATTGGTGTAGGATTAAATGTGCTTGCAGGTCTTTCGCTAATTGCGATGTTCTTAATGGAGGCGAGAAAAGATGAGTAGCGAAGTTGCAGCCCTCGGATTGGCTAATCAATGGGGGCCTATATTATTTGGTCTTATCTATGGGATTATCATCGGATACAAAGTTAACTCTGAAGAACTAAACAAGGCAAAGTACCCTGTAATATTGATAGTTTCAATACTAATTGCAATGGCATTGGGCACATACCCCGATTATCAATGGACCTTATTTGGGCATATAATAAGATTCTCGGAAGCATTCTTTTCAACTGTGCTTGGAGTTTTCATTTCAATGATTATAAGGAGGCAGTAAGATGTACATTACCACTGATAAATGTAATCTAAGCAAGAAGTGTGTAGATTCATGCCCCACAAACAGCATCAGAATAATAAATGACAAAGCTTTCAGCTGCGTCACATGTGGCAAATGCATGGAAGTATGTCCTGTTGACGCTATATTCAAAAACAGATATGGCGGATATATCGTAGACAAGGAAAAATGTATTGGGTGTTCCATCTGTGAGAAGAACTGCCCTGTTAGTGTCATAAAGATGGTTAAGTATAAGGACAAGAGAGTTCCTGAAGGGATATGTGCAATGTGCAATGTTTGCAGGGATGTTTGTCCAATGGGGGCTAGATTAAATGCCGAAGGTAAGCTTAGATTTAATCTTGAGTCAATGACTATTGAAGAGGTGAAGAGATAATGCCAAAGCAGAAAGATAGAGACGGAGGACCAATCCAGACAAAGGGCAAAGCTAAGCTCTTAAGTATAGCCATAGACGAAAAGAGATGTGACAAAGGAGGCAGATGTACTTATTACTGTCCTGCAAATGCAATTAAATACGAAGCAACACCTGGATTTTGCACTCATTGTGATGTATGCATGGACGTATGCCCAGTAGGTGCGATTAAGAACTCTTTTATAGATTATGGTAAATGTGTTTCTTGTTACACTTGTGTTAGAAAATGTATTAATAATGCTATTGTCATTGAAAATCACAGACCGAAGATAATCAAAGGCGACTCAAAAAGAAAACTATATTACTGCAATCAATGTGGACTATGTGTCGATGCATGTCCAACAGATGCTTTAAAGTGGGAAGGCGGAAGAATCCGATTTGATTCTGTAAAATGTATTAACTGTAATCTTTGTGTTAAAGCTTGTCCAACAAAAATTAAGGCAAGTGAAAGAGAGAAAATGTTCACTGGCCACTGTATTGTTTGTGGTATTTGTACTACAGTCTGTAAAAAAGATGCAATTAAGCTAAATTACAGAGAATGGCAGGGCGAACACGAAGGGTGTATTCAGTGTGGTATTTGTAAAGAAATTTGCCCAACTAAATGCATTGAAGTTGATTTAAATGGATTTAAAGTGAATCTTGAGAAGTGCGTCATGTGCGAAACATGTGGTGCATATTGTCCTGTTCAATGCCTCCCAAGAAAGACAAGAGATCACAAAGAAATTAAGGGTGGAACTCTTACCTACAATGATGATTTATGTATAATGTGTGAGCAGTGCGTTAAAATTTGCCCAGCTGACGCAATATCTGTCAAATCAAAAAAACTTGTCTTTGACATGGATAAATGCATTAGGTGTGGTGCATGTGATAATATTTGCCCAGCTTATGCAATAAATGTACAGACAGATTTTGAAGACAGAACTATTAATGGGAGGTCTAAATAATGAAAAGTATTTTCTTAATATTTCTTAAGGGTATATATGTGAATATCCTTAGAATACTTTTTGCAGCTGATAGAGTAACAAGTAAAGATATACGAAATTCAATACTTCAAGGTAAGGTTAAATATCCACAAGCCGTAAATGATGAATCTTGTATTGGATGTGGGGGATGTGCCAATATATGCCCTGTAGAAGCAATAGAAATGGTGCCTCTAGAAAAACCAATTGAAATAGTCAAAGGTTATACAAAAACACAAACTCCAAAATATGATCCTTTAAAATGTCTTTACTGCTTTTGGTGCCACGATAACTGTCCAATTTATGCATTCTATGGAAAGCCTGGAGCAATTCATCCGAGAGAGGTCGGTGAATTTAAGGCCGATCCTTCAAAGCTCTTGCAAGAGCCAATAAAACTTAATGCAAATAAGATAAAGGAGATCATTGATATAATGGCTAAGGACTCCTCAAAGTATTTTGAAGAGGTGTAAAAATGTTAAAGAAACTTTCTAGAAAAAACGCAATTCATGTCATGTTGTTTTACACAGGCGGATGCAATGGGTGTGATATTGAAGTTGCAAACGTTGCATGGTCACCGAGATATGATCTTGAACAGTACAAAGTTATACTAACTTGGAACCCAAGGGAAGCAGATGTGCTAGCCGTGACAGGGCCTGTTTTAAGAAGAACAATAGAACCTTTAAAGAAAATTTATGAGGCCATTCCTGAGCCAAAAATAGTTGCTGCAGTCGGCTCATGCGGAGTTAGATGCGGTATTTTCAAAGATTTTGGCGGAGAACTTGGAGATAGTGACGAAGT
>LNGC01000151.1 GCA_001587715.1 Candidatus Methanofastidiosum methylothiophilum
ATGGAATACTTGAGATAAGACAATGACAAGAATTCCTAAAAAGGTATTTGATTTTATTTTGAAATATGGGTTTGATCCACGTAAAACTTGTGCAGCAGAGAATACATCCGGAGAGCCTGAGAAGACAGCCGCATTTAATGGCTCTCCGTTATTTAATGATTTTGTTGATGAATGTAGAAATGGTATGCAGTCTAATCAGATAGCAACTGAAAACATACCTCTTGCCAACAAAATTGATTCTTATTATTCCCCAGGAACAAAATTTCTTAAAGATACACAACCTGCAATTGTTCTAGAAGCCTTACAAGAATTTGGAGATTTAACTCAGGAAGAATTGAGTAATATCACCAAGATTGATAGGCATATTATGAGCAGGATTATAGCCGAAGACTTGAAATATAAATTAGAAATAATAGGTAAAAAATTAAACAAAGCCGGAAACAGAAAAGTAACTGTTTACCGGGTTAAGGAGATACAATGAATAAAACTGTAAAAAAAAATTCCAATTCTTAAAGTGAGTTAATCAATATTGAGCAAAGCAAACTATTCGATAAATCTGAAAACACTATAACTCAAGAAATAAACAATGAAAATTTGAACGAATATTTGTTTGATATGACTGAGTTCAATGAAATAATGGAACCAAAGGCAAAATCGTTTAAGAAAATTGGTTCTACTTTCATTCAAGATAAAAATTTACAAGAAAGTTTATTCTAATAACAATAGTAATTATAAAAAGGACTTAATAAAATATGCCAAAAAAGATAACAGACAGACAATTTGAACTTCGTGCATGGCAGAGCGAAGCTTACCGCAAATTGGTGGAAAAGGTTAATAATGGAGAGAAAGATTTTCTTTGCGTTGCGACACCTGGTGCTGGTAAAACTAAATTCGCTTTACGCGTGGCTCATCAATTCTTAAATAAAAATTTAGCTGAGCGAGTAGTAATAGTTGCACCTACTGATTCGCTTAAGCGTCAATGGGCCAGTGAGGCTTCAATTTTTTCAGGAATTGATATAGATCCAGATTTTACAAATGCCAATGGTATTGAAACTAACGATTTCCATGGTATAGCAATTACATATGCTTTATTAGGGCAGGATAAAAAAAGTATTCATGCTCAAAATACATTCAACAAAAAAACATTGGTAATTTTTGATGAAGTTCACCATTGTGGAAACAAAGAACATTTAACCTGGGGAATAGCAGTAAGGAAAAGTTTTCAAGATGCTGTTTTTAGATTATCAATTTCCGGTACAGCCTTTCGATCAGATGATGCACCAATCCCTTATGTAAATTATGATTCAAATAGAACATCCATAGCAGACTATACTTACTCTTACGAAAGAGCTATTCTTGAGAATGTTTGCAGACCTGTATTTTTCACAACTTATGATGGCACCATGAAATGGAAAGTTGGAAGTAGTGAATTTGAACATACTTTTAAGGATTATCTAACACCTGATCAGGAAAGTAAGCGATTAAAAACAGCTTTAGATCCAAAAGGTAACTGGGTAAAAGATGTTATTACTGCAGCTGATAAGAAGTTAACCGAAATAAGAAAGACACATCCTGAGGCAGCAGCAATGGTTTTTGGAGCTACACAATCTCACGCAAAAGAGATTGCGAAAGTACTAGAGGAATTAACTGGTGAATTACCTCCAGTGATTGTTTCAAGTGAAGGAGATGGAAGCGATAAAATATTGAATTTTAGAAACAGTCGTGAACGATGGTTAGTTTCCGTTAAAATGGTTTCCGAAGGGGTTGATATTCCACGATTAAGATTAGGGGTTTATCTAACTATCGTTAAGGCAGAATTATTCTTTCGGCAGGCTGTGGGGCGTTTTGTAAGAGTTTTGAAGGGACTTCAATATCAAGACGCTTTTATTTACATTCCTCAGGATAAGGATCTTGTTAAACTTGCTGAATCGATACAGGAAGAAAGGGACCATGCACTTGATAAAGCAGATAAAAGTAAGCCATCTGCAGGTTCAAGCTATAATCTATTTAATGATTACACACCAGCCTTGACCGGGCAATTTATTCCGATCGGAAGCGAAGCATTGGAAGGGAAAACTATTTCGGTAAGTGTTGAAATATCTAACGGAGCACGCCACAGTACCGATAGTCGAAAAGCTTTTGAAGATAATCCTGTTTATCTACAAAAAGAACAACTTAGAAATGAATTAAACTTACTGGCAAAGAGATTTGCGGTTAAGATTAGATCAAACGAGAAAGAAAGACCGGATTTTAAGGCATTGCACAAGAAATACCTTGAACAAGGTGGCAAACCAATGGAGCAACAAACCATTGAAGAATTGAAACAACGAAAAACCTTTTACATAAAACAATTAGGGAGCAATTAAATGGGAAGACCGACTAAAACTGGATTAGATTATTTTCCCGTGGATATTGACATTTTCACTGATGAAAAGATTGAATTTGTTTCAATAAAATATGGCTTAGAAGGTGAAGCTATTATTTTCCGATTATTAGCAAAAATTTATAGAGCCGGGTATTTCATTCAATGGAACAATGATGTATTGCTTTTGTTTTGTGGAAATTTGAAAAAAGTAGATGAGCCTGAGGATCTTGTTAATAAGGTTATAACCGAATTATTAAAACGTGAATTCTTTAGTCAGGAACTTTATGATAAGTTTCAGATACTCACCGGCAGTGGAATTCAGAAAAGATACATCAAAGCTTGCGAGGATTCCAAGCGTAAAACCATTGAAATAATCCCTGAATATAGTTTACTCCGAGTAAATCCTGAGTTAAATATAGTAAACTCCGAATTTAAGGCAGTAAACTCCGAATTAACCCGAGTAAACTCCGAGTTTAGTGCACAAAGTAAAGTAAAGGAAAGTAAAGTAAAAGAGAATAGAGTAAAAGAGAGTAAAGAAAGTAAAGTAAACGAAACTATAACCCCTTTACATTTTGAAAATAGTCCTTCTCTTACGTTTTACGATTACGAACCAAAAAATTACAATTCGAGTGACGATATTGAAGAAAGTATTACAAAATTAGCTCAGAAATATTGTTCTAAGTTTATTTTAACCCCTTCTGAACTGATAAGATTTAGAAATTTAGTAATTAATGCAGGGAATATAACAAGAAAAGATGCGTTTAGAGTGCTTTTTGAATGCTTTGAAGAATATCCTAAGCTAGATTTTAACAAAAAAAACCTGCCTTATCTCTCAACCCGAATTCAAGGTAAAATTGATGATGCAATTAAGCTTGCTCCGATCATAGCCAGAGAAAAAGCTGCAGAACGAGCGAAAAATGTAGAATTAAAAGAAGCAAATCAATTTTTGAAGAACCAGGAAGATGATACAATTGATAATTTACTTGAGCATATGAGCTACAAAACAGAATCTGCAGTGTCAGAAAATGTCGTTAAATAATCAAATAAAATAAAAGGATACAGTATGAACATAAAGAATTACACACAATTACATCAAACCAGGTTGACTGTTACATATTACCAAAACTGGGATGATCTTCTTGAAGATGAAGGAAAATAACTTCAAACAATTAACCGCAGGAAAGCAATGACTAAACTAATACCTTTTTTAATGAACCTACAACCTCAGGAGGAAGAAATGCCTAAATGTAGAGCGTGTGAACAGCAGATAGCTAAAGAATCTACAACTCAACTTGATTTTCTTGACATACTTTATCCCATCACTGATAATATTCAGTTTGTTTTCAATGATTATAAAGCA
>LNGC01000152.1 GCA_001587715.1 Candidatus Methanofastidiosum methylothiophilum
TAATCAAGCCCACTGAAAGTAGTTAAGATTCTGCATGCACCAAAACAGTTTCTTACCGCCAATAAATGGCTACTTTTTTCTAGGTTTCAATTTGAACGAGCCGATGAATAATTGCGTCAAAATTAGTAAAAGGCCCGAATGTGCATAAGAATCTTCTTTTCATATTGTGTTCCTAACAGATTTTTTAGTATCTCTTTTCATTTTTAATATATTTCTAAAATATAGGGAAAATAGGGAAAAATAAATCTTTTCCATTTTAATGTTTGGCCCTAAATTTCATCACCCTCTAATTTGGCCTTAAAAATTAGCTCTCATTCTGCAAGTATAATTAATATGGAAAAATATCCAGTTTGTAGTAATTATTAGTTTGGTCTTGGCCTTAAAATTAGGGCCAAATATACTATATTATTTTATTCCGTGTCAAACGTGACATCAAAATATTAAAAATAATAAAAGTTTCTATAATTGGGTGAATAAAAAAGTTTTTCTAAAAAATGTGTCATTGATGTCACATATGTCACATTTTTAGATTAATATAAATTTGGCCTAAAGCTATTTCTCATCCTTTCAAGTTTATCATTATCAATTTCAATTCCTTCATAATATCTGCCGTTGTGATCTCTTGATCTTTTGATTCCTATCTGGGCAAGTCTTCTTCCAAATACCCTGTTTGGAATTGGATTGATTTTTACAAAGCTGCAGTACTCTTCATAGGTCTGGTAAAGCTCTCCGGTCTTTGTTTTGCCTAGAGTCTCTGTCGTGCAGATATCCTCTAAAAACTCCTTGATTGGATCCATCTCTTCCTCATATTCTTTTGTTGCAAGTTCAACTGATTTTGGAGTTTTTAGCCCTTCAGATTGCCACCTTCTGCACCCTTCAAGCGCCCAGTTCAAAATGCCTGGGAGCTCCTCCTTTAGTTTTTTACCAAGCTCTTTGTCCTTCTTTTCTTCTGGGATTTTCACATTAAACGGTATTAGTCTTATCCTTCTCCATATTGCAAAGTCACCGCCCTTGATTATCGGCTTATTATTGGCTACTAGCCAGATCTTGAAGTTTGGCAGAAACTCAAACTCCTCTGAATATAGAAATCTGGCCTTAATTGTATCCTCACCAGTTACCTGTTTAACAAGACTCTCTGCAAGCTGCTTTCCCTCCTCGATCTCTATCGTGCTTACAAGCCTAGCTCCTTTGAGTCTTGCTAGATCATTTCTAGGGCCAGAATCGTTCTTCCTAACAGTGAAAGTTGAAAAGTCAGTCTGCTTTGCATAGTCTCCAAGTAAGGCTTTTAGAACATTCATAAAGGTAGATTTCCCGTTTTGGCCCCCACCATAAAGAAAGATAAGTATCTGCTCACTTGTATCTCCTGTAAGGCTGTATCCAACGAGCTCCTGGATATAAGAAATTAGTTCCATATCACCTTCGAAGATCTCATGAAGGAAATTCTCCCATAAAGGGCATTTTGCCTCGGAATCATAAACTACATCGACAATCTTTGTGATATAGCTATCTTTAGAATGGGCCTCATCAAACTCCATTGTCTTTAGATCTATTGTTCCATTTCGAACATTCAAAAGAAATAGATCTTTATCAAGATCATCTGGAGTTATAGGCACCATAGCCATCGCAGCATTTACCATTGCATTTAATCTTGGCTCCATCTGAGAAGTTAACGCCCAGTTGGACAACTTTCTCTGATTTTCTAGATATGGCTCCATAGAAGCCTCTGAAAAAATAAATCTTGCAACTTCCATAGCTATGAGCTTAATCTTTTTTACCGAGTCCTCTTCCCATCTATCCCCGTTCCATATATACCATCTTCCAAGAGAACTGCAATACCTTATAGTCTCGCCATAGTACTTGACCATGCGCTCTGCATTTCCCATATCGCTCAAAGTGAAAAAACTCTTTTGGAAATCTGTAGTTATTTTAGATACCTCTTTTTCTGGCAACGGCTCTTGCATTCTAACTTGATTTATCGCAAGGAGCGTGGCTCGGATGTGCTCCGGATCAAGACCGATGTTTCTCAGAGTTCCAGATATTGATGTTAAGGCCTTATTTCTCTCCCCTTGTTTTATCTTACCTTCAAATATGTTGGGCTTACTTCTAATCTTTTCCTTGAAGGCTTCAACTAGCTCGGTAGGCATTTCAGCAATTTCTGTTTCAAGTATGGGATTAATCCACCTATACTCTTTTCCAGTAGGGTGTATGCTTGGAGGTGCCACTATAAGCCCCCCTTCCCCCCTTATGTCGATATCAGGATAGATCCCAATATGACTGCCCCATTTGTCTGTGTTTTTAAAATAGTAGTGTTTTCCTCTTATTGACTTTGTTACGACCGTTAATGGCATTTCCTTGTTGTAAAGTATTTCTAAAGATTTTTTGCCCTGTTCTTTATCTACATCGACTACTACTAAGTTATTTATTTCTCCAGTTATAATTCCAATATTTGCCTCAGGCTGCTTTGTCCACCAAGAAATAACATCCTCTCTTCTTGCCCTCTCTTTCTCATACTTCCCCCATTTGATCATTGGGAATTTATCACGGGGTACGAGGGGCAGAATGTTTAATCCTGCGTCATAATAGGTCAAAGCCCAATCCCTCAGTGTCTTTGGGCCACAAGCTGCATCTTTTACAACTGCATTTTCGATAAGAATCTCATATGTTCTTTTTGGTATCTTTCCAATATCTCCTTTTTTATAAGGGCCATATACCTTTAGATCGTCTCCGTAAAAGTTAGGAGCATCCTCTAAGAATAAGACTTCCTTGAGATATATTTTTTGGGCCAGTTCATCAATTAGAGGATAGTTTAACCTAAGTGAAAGTGTCAGGATAGTTTCTGGAACCTTCTGATTTCTATAAATTATTGGAGAATTCTTACACAAAAAATTAATGGCCTTTTCTTTCGAAATTGTCCTATGGACATGACGCCATGTATTTCCTTCTTTGTGTACACTCTTTAGTACTGGCGTGAATATTTTTTCGTAGATTAGTTCAAAGAGAATAATCTCTACTCTTGAAAGCTCATTTGTCCCCCAGTATAATGTGACCAGTTCGATAGAAGTTGGCTGCTGCCAGTTTGAAGCTATATCAAAGCTTTCCAACATAGCTAAGTGAAACCCTTTAAGGAAGAATAATCTTTCAATCGGTGTTTTTGGCCCTAAATTTAGGGCCTCTAGATTCTCATACACAAGTACGGCATTATCTAGGTCAAGATACTGAAAACGCTTGTCCTTTGCACATGCCCTAAGATCTTCAAGAAACTTTTTTTCTCTATCTTCATTAGTTATCATGGGGTAGTCTAAACAAGTATGCGAAACTGGATAATTACTGGTATACTCTAGATAGCTTTCGAGGTCTTTATCATCAAAGTAGACGTCGTGAATTATGCCTTCATGCTTAACTATACCACTCTTTTCCCAATAAGAAAATAGCATAATATCAGGCCACCTTACAGAAGGCCTTAGTGATTATTAGGATCTTGGCCCTAAAATTAGCATCTATTGAAAACATGGATAAAATATTTTTGAGCCATTGATTATCCTTATCTCGGCATAGTTGCATTTCAAATGATAATTTTATTAAAAATATCCCTATTTTAGAATTTGGCCCTAATTTTAAGGCCAAATAGATTATAATTAGACTTTATTTTAGAAAATCTATTCTATTAATTAAAATATGGTAAAA
>LNGC01000153.1 GCA_001587715.1 Candidatus Methanofastidiosum methylothiophilum
GTAATAAAAAGAAGTGCGGTCGCCGGGATTCGAACCCGAGTTGCGAGCTTGGCAAGCTCGCGTGCTAGCCACTACACTACAACCGCATAACTAAGAGTATTTTTCTACTCCTAAAAAATATATATAAAGGTTTTGGTTATTTTTTTCCCGGTTTTAGGCAAAAACTTTTATTTCATTGCTCAATTAATAGTTCGTGGAAACTACTTATGTTCTTCTGAGGGCTGAATCATTTGATAAAATACTGACGTCACTTTCCGATATGAAGAGATACGGGGATTTAAAGGTAATTGGAAAACCAAAAGTAATACCAGAAGAATTTTCAGAAACACTTTTGAAAAAAACTTTAAAACAAGATGTAAAAATAAAATTTAAAGCTAATGTCATAGCATCAGTTGAAGGGGAAGGTGGTCTGATAATAGATAGACTTAGAAAAATTCACCCTCCCGCACATATGATTGCCATAACTAATAAAAATGAACTATATTTACTTGTTCAAAGATCACTTAATGATTTTAATAATCTAAAAGGGTATACAAAACCAAAGGTGGGACAATGAAGGTCATTGCATCAGGAACTTTTGATAGGTTGCACGAAGGCCACAAACATTTCTTAACTTCTGCATTCTCATTGGGCTATGTATACATAGGATTAACATCTGAAAACATGATTAAAGATAAACCATACGCAGAAAATATCCAGAAATATGAAACTAGAAAGGATAATCTAATCAAGTGTCTTGCAGAAGAAGGAAAGAAAATAGATCAAGATTACCAAATTATAGAAATAAATGACAGGTATGGATTTGCTATAGAGTCAATGGAAGCAGATGTGATTGTTGTAACATCTGACACACTGGACGCAGCAAAAGAGATAAATGACATAAGAGCGGAATTAGGCATATATCCTCTTGATATAATTGAAGTAGACTTAATTATTAAAGATAATAAAAAAATATCTTCCCGTGATTTAAGAAAGGAAGAAATTGATTAATCTTTTCTCCAGAAATCTCCTTTATATGCACTAGTTGCTGGGCATCCAAGACATCTTCCAGATTTATAGTAAGGACATCCGTCACAATCCAGTTCGCATCCCCTCTCGCCTTCTAAAGTTATTCTTACTGGCATTACAAGGTCTTTTACAGGGCTTACAATAATATTAAAATCAACTTCTTTAACATCAGGATTTAGTCTCAAGTGGTAGTCAACAATAGATTCAAGCGTTGCAATATTTTCTCCCATAAAAAGAAGTGTCATATTGTATCTGCCTGATACCATAAGAGCATTAATAAAGAATGGGCATTTGGAAAAAGTATCAATTATATTTTGTGAATTCTTTGCAGCTATTTCTACTTTTGCAAGGAAAAGATTAACTTTTTTGAAGTTCATACCAACAATATGGGAAAGTATTCCCCTATCTTTCAGTTTTTTTATTCTCATCCCAACCGAAGGCTGTGATAGGCCTATTATCTCGGCTATTTCACTTTGCGATATCTCGGGATTTTTTTGAAAAAGAGTTATTATTTGCCTATCCTTTTCATCTAGTCGGACATTACTATTCATTTCATCACCTTATACTATAAGATATACTTATATACTAATAAATCTTTCTATACCATATATTATTAATAATATTGGCTTATATCTTATTTGAGCATAACTATATAAAATTGTGGCCTTAGTTAAGTAGAGGAGAATTTGATGAACGGCGTTTTGCGATTTGGTGTTTCTATTCCCCCGGATCTTTTAGATAAATTTGACAAGATAATTGAGGCAGAAGGTTATGACAGCCGATCTGAGGCAATCAGGGACATGATAAGAGGCTACATTGTCAAACGTCAGTGGATTTCAGGAGAAGAAGATGCTGTTTGCACTATTTCTCTGGTCTATGATCACACCAAGAGAGGGATTGCTGAAAAAATAACTGATGTGGAACATCACCAC
This sequence comes from Candidatus Methanofastidiosum methylothiophilum, assembly GCA_001587715.1. GTDB lineage: Archaea > Methanobacteriota_B > Thermococci > Methanofastidiosales > Methanofastidiosaceae > Methanofastidiosum. Next base: position 1,941 of record LNGC01000153.1, read on the forward strand.
ATAAAGGAAATTGTAACAACTTCTCATGTTCATCTTGACGAAGAGAACTGCCTTGAAGTTATTATTATTAAAGGCAACAGTGAAAAGATAAGGGACTTTGCGAGATACCTTTTGTCAATAAAAGGTATTAAACACGGAGATTTTATCATAGTGTCTACTGGAAGAGGCATTGAGTAGTGGATTTATGAAAAAGTTGATTATTTTTACTGTTTTCATCTCACTGTTACTTTTGATTGGAAGTTCTGAGCTATTCAATAAAGCCGAGATTAAAGGCACCTATGTTTTATTCACTGTGGATACAGAGTATGATTTTCCACCTGTACTTAACACTGAAAAAGGTCTAGACGAGGGCATGCCTATTTTATTATCAATTTTTGAAGAGCACAATGTAAAGGCCACTTTCCTTGTCACAGGCGAAGTGGCCGACAATAGGCCTGACATTCTCATGGATATTTATCAAAAAGGTCATGAAATAGGATCGCACAGCTACCACCATAAATCGATTAAAGCTCAGACGAAGCCTGAAATAGAGAATCAGATAATTCTTTCAACAAAGGCTATTGAGAATGCCGTCGGAGTGCGTCCAGTTTCATTTAGAGCTCCAGGACACAGTGCGTGTAATGATTTAATGATTTTACTTCAAGATGAAGGATATCTTGTAGAGGCATCTGCAGAAAAAATTAATACTTACCCTTACCACCCAGATGAAAATGATTGGATTTTAGAAGGTAACATGAGTATTCTTAGAGTTCCAGTTTCACATACCCCTGCATATTTCTACCCCCCGACTACTTACAATAGATCATGGATTGATTGTTTCAATAAGGCAGTAAGCGAGCAGTCGGATAAGGATATTAAAGTTATCGTAATAGGGCTACATCCTTGGGAGCTAGTTGAAATCCAACCACCGGATAAATACCAGAGCTACACAAGAGCTTGCGGTGATTATACTATTGAAAACTTGACTTCACTTTTAAACTACCTTGATAATCAAAATGTCAAGTATGTTACATTGGAAGAGCTCTATTACATTATGCAAGAGTAATCTATACTGCACCATCTCTTAATTTTTCTTCAATTTTCACAATATCTTTTATTCTTTTTTCTCCTCCAATTTCTTGAATATATTTTCTTGTTTCAACTGGTACAAGATTCTCCCATTTCTTGTCTAGAGAGATCAATTCCCTAATTAGTGTTCCATTGAAGTCATTTTTTTGGTGAAATTTAACTTCAGATACCTTGTAACCTCGTTTTTCCCAAAGTAGTCTTACAAGGGTGTTGTTTGTGTAGACTTTGTCAAATGATGGAAACGTATCAATAATGTTTTCTACCCATAAAGAGTTGCTTTCTATATTGGGAGTTGATAAAATTATTACCCTATCTCTCATTTCTTTGATAGAACGCAAGATCATCTCAATTCTTTCCCCGCTTGAAAATGGATTTGAAATAGTGTAAGACAGTTGAGACGATGCAACACAGATAATAACTTCATCCTCCATTTTTAGAATGTCTTTTATTGCATTATAATGACCATTGTGAAAAGGCTGAAATCTGCCTATGAAAAGACCTCTAGACATTAAATCACTTCAGTTCTTCAAAAAGAGAGGCTATCATTATCGGTAATATAACTGTGGCGTCACCTTCTATTGTAATGAAATCTGCATCTTCTCTCACTTTTCCCCACGATATGGCCTCCCTTATCCTTGCTCCC
>LNGC01000154.1 GCA_001587715.1 Candidatus Methanofastidiosum methylothiophilum
ATTGCCATTAAAAGAAATCTTGAAGAAAAAAAATTTAAATTTCAGACTTACGATAAACTTGGAAAATTAAGTGATGATCCAACTGCAAAAGAACTTCACATGAGCTCTGTTTTTCAAAAGATTGATTTTGATTGTCTAGGCAAAGATAATTTCACTGTAGCTATTGATGCCTGTAATGCAGCAGGTTCGGAATCTATACCTTTGTTTATTGAGAAACTTGGTTTTAAGGTAATAAAATTAAATTGCGATGTCAAAGAGTCTTTTCCAAGAAATCCCGAACCTCTTAAAGAAAATCTCGCTTCTTTTTCAGATTTTATGAGAGAAAAAGGAAATATAGATGTTGGATTTGCCCTAGATGGGGATGCCGATAGAGTTGCTATACTAGATGAAAACGGACAATATATCGGAGAGGAAAATACTCTTGTTCTTGCGTCTAAATTTTTCATAGAGCACATGAATCCAATAAATAAAACTGTTGTCACAAATCTTTCAACTACCAGAGCACTTGATGATGTAGTTTCATCATATGGCGGACGAGTTGTAAGGGCAAAGGTTGGAGAGATAAATGTTGTGGAAGAAATGATACGAGTCAGCGCTTCAATTGGGGGGGAAGGAAATGGCGGCGTGATACTTCCTATGGTGCAATATGCAAGAGACTCTCTTTGTGCCATTTCATTGATTATGTTGGGATTATCAAAATCCAAGTTACCTCTTTCTTCAATAGTATCTGAACTTCCAAAGTATTATATGGTAAAGGACAAAATAGCTATTTCAAGAGAGGCATTTACCAAAAATCTAGTGTATCTAAAGGAGTTTTTCACTGGATACCCCTATACTGACATAGATGGATTAAAGTTTGATCTTGATGATTCTTGGATACATATTAGACCCTCAAATACTGAGCCAATAGTAAGGATAATTGCAGAAGCTAAGAGCATTGAAAAAGCCAATAAGTTGATAGAAGAAACAAAAAATTTGATGAAAGCCACATGTTAGCTCTTTTATTTCACGGAATCGATATTTTTTATGATAAAAGAAGCAAGGATATTTTGGATAAATTAAGTAGTAGGTATAACTTAAAACCATATGTTGTTGGAACTATGGGAATAACTTCTTTATTTGATAGTGGTATACAAGGCGTTGAACTTATTTTTAATAGACCCTCTGTTGCAATTTCAGAGCTTAAAGGATTTGATTCAGTCTTACTTGTGTTAAAAGCAAGATCAATCGACACAGCCAAAACTTTTCTTGGCGCGATAGGGGAAAGGGCTCATTTCCAAGGTGAAATTTTAGGTATTGATATTAATAACAACTCTCTTTTTGAAGTCAAATCAAGTTTTTCTGATATGAAGTCTTACTTGATTTCACTTGGGTTTAAAGAAGAATCCATCGGTAAAGGCATTGATGTAAAAGTAGAAGATAATTACCTTGTAAGAGAGATACGAGGATGTAAATCCGGAGAACTTCTATTATTTGATGGACTTGTAGTTGGAAGAATAATCGATGAAGAAGTCAGAATTTATCTCAAAGATAAAAAGATTGAGAAAATTAAAGGAGTAGATATAAAAAAGCACGGATTAGAAAAAATAAATGAGGTAGATATATTCTCTTTAAAAGTCGATAGCACAGAGGGATTTGAAGCCAGAGAAATGTTTATTATAAAAAAGCTAGATGGGCAGAATATTCTTTTTGTTAATCACGATGCATACTCAATATATAAAAACTTATCAAATCTATCTGGGGCTGTAACTGTTGGTGACGACACAACAAGAATTTCTGGGTATATTCTGAAAAGATTTGGAGTGCCTTTGATTGGTATAGTTGATGGGGATAAAGACGGACTTATTAAAGGAGAAAATTTCTACAAGGGCTCCGTTCTTTTTGAAGTTGAGGGAGATGACAAAACTGGGGAAAAAGTTCAATCTCTTTTTTTTAGAAGAGACATTATTATTAAACATGATTTTCAGAAGCTAAAAAATGACATTGAAAAATATTTAGGCAAAGAAATAATAAGAAAAATTGAATACTAAAATATTATATAAAAATATTAAATAATATTCTAGTATTTTACTTGTGTTTTATTTCCTTCTTTTTCTGTTTTATAATGACTGCGGCTGATACTGTGGCCAATACGGCACCTGCAGCAACATATCCAATAATTTTTCTCATATACTTCACCTCCAGTGCGATAGTTATATTGAACATTATTGATTTATAAATCTTTCGATAATAATAATTATTTTTATAATTAATGATAGTTAATTTATAAAATAATAAATATCGATAACTAAAAACTACAATTCATATTAGTTTGATTAAACTACTGCCTAAAACTAGAGTGTTTCTATTATTCTCTTGTAAAGAGCATCCACTTTTACTTCAGGTTTTAATCCAAGGATCTTAGAAAATTTCATTATTTGTGGAGGCTCAAGACTTGCCCTTTTCAAAAGATCATCATCTGCAAATATTTCTTTTGGAGTTCCATCACCAATTATCTGTCCATTTCCCATTACAACTACCCTTTCAGATAGCTCTGACACAAGCCCCATATCATGAGTAATCAAAACAACAGTTACGTTTTTTTCATGGAGCTCTTTTACTATCTCTAATATCCCCATAATTGATAAGAGATCAAGACCTGTTGTGGGCTCATCCAAAACAAGTATTTGAGGTTCCATTACAACAACAGATGCGAGAGCCAATCTCTGTTTTTCTCCACCAGACAGTGACAGAGGGTGAGTATCCCGGTATCTAGAAAGTCTAGTCGTCTTTAAGACTTTATCAACTCTCGTCTCTATCTCATATTCAGGTAAATTGAGATTTCTAGGGCCAAAGGCTATCTCGGCAAATACAGTTTCTTCAAAGATCTGATTCTCAGGATTCTGGAAAAGGTGCCCAACTTTTCTTGAGAGTTCGGCAATTGAAGAATTTTTTGCATCCTCCCCAAGAATGAAAACTTTACCTTTACTAGGTCTTAAAAGACCATTGAAATGCTTTGCCAAAGTTGTTTTACCACTTCCATTCTGACCAACAAGAGAAACAAATTCGCCTTTTTTTACAGATAAACTAACACCTTTTAGTATTTCCTTGGATTCTGGGTAGGTAAAATGAATATCCTCGGTATCAATAGCATTCATATGAAAAGTCTCCTTCCTTCCTCAACTGTCAGAGCGATATCCTTTACATAACCGCCTTCTTTTAGAAGATATGTAAGATAACTGATATCGGGAACCATTATTCCCAGTTCTCTTAGAATCGGGACCTTTTCAAACACGTGTCTTGGAGTTCCTTCTAAAACTATAGACCCGTTATCCATAACAACTACTCTGTCTGAAAGCTCTGCTATAGGTTCGGTTCTATGCTCAACTAGGACTATTGTCATCCTCTCTTTTTTATGGAGTTCTTTTAGGACAGAAAATACTTCTCTTTTTCCAATTGGATCAAGTTGACTTGTAGGTTCATCGAGTACAAGAATATCTGGTTTCATTGTAAGAGAGGCTGCTATTGCTATCCTTTGTTTCTGTCCACCAGAAAGATTTCCTGGAAACTCCTCCCTTTTATTTTCCATATTCACAATGGACAGAGCCCAAGATATC
>LNGC01000155.1 GCA_001587715.1 Candidatus Methanofastidiosum methylothiophilum
CTTATCTGAGGCAATAGCACTGTATCCTAATGGGTCTTCTAAGATTATGCATACAGTTTCTTGGCCTTCTATTAACTTATTTATCCTGTCAATTAATTCCTTACCGTTCTTTTTCTCTTCATCTTCCCCCATCTTCATTCCCATACTGATAACTTTGGATATTCTAGAAAGCAGACCCTCAACGTTACTAATATATCCTTCAGATAAGGGCCCTGGTTCAACAGTTACACCTAGTTCGGGGATTTTAATGGTGCAGGTGCTAGATTTGACAATTCTTATGCTTGCATCGCAGGCAGATTCAACATTTAATGAGTACCTTGACGGCTCTTTTACCTCTATAGGCATTATATCTGCCCTTCTGTAACCACAGTTACTACAAAGAATAGTAAAATCTAGAACTTCCCCAAAGTAGGGGATAGAAATAACAGTATTGTTTACTCTAAGCGATTTATTATTGCACGATGGGCAATAATCGCATTCTACATTCTCATTACTCATGTGATCTTACAATCTTGACAGATGAAGGGGCTATTAAAATCTTTCGCTCACTAATACCAGCAATATCCCCGCCTATACCTCTTAGAATTCCTTTGATTTGATCAACGGCCCTCTTAAGTTCAAGCGGTTCCCTTTCTGCCAAAAGACCAATATCGACTATAAGGATATGACCCTCTGAGAGCTGTTTTGAGATATCTCTTATATCTCCAAGTCCTCTGAGTTTCAAAGATTTCACATAAACGACCCCATAATCCATGAAATCGTTTCTTTTAAGAACCTCTTCCTCATACGGGATTGATTCTACTTCCCTAATAGCCCTTGGTGATTCAGACTTTTCGCCTTCAGCCCATGATTCATCTTCCGTATACTCTTCATCTTGATAATATTCTTCGGGGTAGTTGCTTTCATCGTACTCGCCGTAGTCTTGATTATCGTCCCTACCAAACAGTTTATTGAGTCTTCTCATAATACCATCTCCTTTTGGAGCCCATATTAATCATTAATACTAACGCTAGCTATTAATATGTAACTAACCCTTTTTATAGTTTTCGCTTACAACAGCAGATAAAAAAGTTTAACTATTGTTTAACAATAGTTATTATCTATTTTTATTTCATCTTTTTGGATTGGGTGTATGCGCACTTTCCACATACAAATCTGTCCTTGTGGTCGGCCATAAATGTACCTGGACCACATCTTGGGCAGTAAGGATTCTTTTTAACTACCTTGTCACCTTCAATAGTGTACATGGATGGCATTAATTTTCCTCCTTCTCCACAATCAAACCGTTTCTTTTCAATATGTATTTCTGCTCGACTCTCATTAGGATCTTTGGGTCACTGTATACAAATATCTTGGCAATAGATTCTTCCTTTCCGTATCCAGTTTCAATGGATCTTACTACAAAGGAATCCATCTTGAAGCTCTTTAGAGCAGATAACTTATCCCTAACTTCTGACACCTTAGGAGTTCCACCATCATGAATTACTTTAACTTCTAATTCTTTCCTGTTGAATAGTGGGTTCTCTCTCTCGTTTACGATCTTTAATTCCATAGATCTCCCTCCATCTCATTCAAATATTCTGATATCTCCTTTTTTTTATCTTCTGTTACTTCAATAATCACAACGCCCCTCTCGGGCTGACCATAAAGTACGACTGTATCCCCATCTCCGTGGAGAACAGCAGGCATAACTGCCAAATCTTCTTCTCCCTCTACCAATATTTTTTTAAACCTTTTGGTTTTGTCCTTAAAAAATCTCTCAATCGCCACCCAAAGTTCGCCTGTTATCTCTGATTGAGGATTTTCGACAGTTGTTGTGTTATCGCAATCAATATTATCGCCTATTTCGGCCCTTAAGTTCCTTCCGTCAACAATTACCAACTCAGGGAAAATCTCGTGTTCAATAAGGTTCTGAGAAACAACATCCCCCACAGATATAATCCTCTTATCCTGTATAAGGGGCAAAAGTCTATCTATAACCGATTTGACATCGCCTTCGATTAGAAGCCCCATGGGATTTTTTAGTTTCAATCTGAGTTCTTCTGTTAGAACAAGAGCCATCTATCTATTTCATCCCCTAACCTTTAGGGCATAGGCACCAGGGGAATTGACTCCAATAGCCCTAGCTATCTTTGATCTTTCAGGATCAATTATTACGACAATGCCGCTCCAGTTGTCTGTAGTTTTGTCATCCTTGCACACTGGGCACATACTTTCATTTAGAATTCTCTGGCACTTCTGGCATGCTACCTTCATTTTATCCCTCTTTCTTTTCCTCTGCTATCCATTCATACTTTCCTAGGTAAGGCTGTCTCATGGTAAGCCCAATCTTTGCAGAACCCCTCTTAAGGGATAGAGTTACAATCCTTCCCCTTATCTTGTCGCCTGCCTTTAGGGCCCTTCCACTCTCCTTGCCGGAAAGAGTATTATTCTTCTTATCGTAATTTATGAAATCGTTTGTAAGCTGGGACACGTGGACAAGCCCATCAATGGGTCCGAGCCTTACAAATGCACCAAACTCAGTTATTTCCTCAACTTCTCCTTCAACAACTTCGTAGAGTTTTGGAAGGTAAATTAAAGCCTCAAACACTGTGTCATAATAGGCGCTGCCATCGCCAGGTACTATCTTTCCATCACCTATCTCGATGATATTGTGGATAGCAAGTATAAATCCAAGGTCTTTATCCCAGGTCCCTTCATACTGTCCCTGAAGGATTTCGGCTATGGATTGGCTAAGTTCTCCACCAAATTTGTTAGGTGGAACCCTTGCAGTATCCCTAATCTGTATAACTTTAAACATAATATAGTCACCTTAGAATATATGGTGAAATTGGTCCAAGTATATTTAAGTGTTTCTAAAAGCTTTTAACATCAGAAATCTAAATTATTTCATGTTTTCTGCCACTCTCGTTGAAAATAGGATGATAATTGACGACTCTGATGCCGTTAGCAAGATTCATAGAAAAAGAGGATTTGGTGAACTCATTGATAAAAAACTTTACCTGACTTTTGTTGAGGGTATTTATCTCTCTGAAAGGGGCATGATTAAGGTAATTTCTGAGGATAAAGAGATAACATTTGAAGAACTTCTTAAGATAGGCACTGTTGAAGAGAACATATTGGCTAAATATATTGTTTTTAAGGATCTCAAAGAGAAGGGGTATCACGTAAAAACTGCATTCAAATATGGCTGTGCCTTCCGTGTTTATAGAGGCTCAGTAGAAGAGGAGCATGCAGATTATATAATTGATGTTTTTATGGAAGGAGACAAGATAGATGCCAACATACTTGCAGCCCATGTCAGGATAGCGCATTCTGTTAAGAAGGACATGGTCTTTGCTTTTGTCGATACAGATAATGATATCACCTATTATCTTGTCAAAAGGGTGACATTTTAACCAAAAATTTTAAAACATAAACGTCAGAAAACCATCAAGGTGAACTAATTGAAGGTTATGAAGGAACGATGTCTTCTCTGCACATGTTGTGCTTCTGTATGCCCAAATAACAGTATTGACATGACAGAGAACGAGATTATCTTTAATGAAAACTGTACAGAGTGTAAGATCTGTGTAAAATCATGTCC
>LNGC01000156.1 GCA_001587715.1 Candidatus Methanofastidiosum methylothiophilum
TTCTTGAAGAAAATAGAATTGAATTTTATACCTATGAATTTGAAAAAGAAAGAACATTTCCTTCTCCAAAAGATTATGATGCAATTTTCGTTTTTGGTGGTCCGGATAGTGCAAATGATAAAACAGAGAAAATTCTAGAAGAGGTCCGAGGAGTAAAAGAATTTTTGGATAAAGGAATACCTTGTTTTGGGATATGTCTCGGGCTCCAAGTAATGGTAAAAGCGTTGGGGGGTAAAGTTACTACAAATCCAATAAAAGAAATTGGTTGGAGAGATCCAGACAAAAACTTGTTCAAGGTATATCTGACAGAAGAGGGTAGGAAAGATCCTATTTTTGAAGGAATTGAATCAGAATTTGAAATATTTCAATTACACGGCGAAACTGTAGAATTAACTCGACAAATGAAAGTATTAGGTACTGGTAAATACTGTAAAAATCAAATAGTTAAGTGTGGAGAAAATGCCTATGGTTTTCAGGGCCATCTTGAATTATCTTATGATATGTTTAATACATGGATTCAAGAGGATGAAGATTTAAAAAAAATAGAGAATTCTCTATTAAAAGCAGATTATGGCGTAGTTAGAAAAAAATATGAATCGACAGGTAATAAAATATTAAAAAATTTTTTAAAACTTTCAGGTCATGAATTAAAATAAACATATTATTCGATTTTAGAAACAAGTTTTGAATAATTTTATAAATACTGAGAAGATTATATTATACTAGATTAGATGAGATTAAGGCCAGTTTTACATATATTAGGGCAACTACTCCAAATGGTAGGGATTTCAATGATACTACCCTTACTTTGGGGAATATACTATCGTGAAGCTGAAACATATATATTTCTGATCTGCATTTTACTTACGTTAATTACAGGAACTTTATTAAAATTAATATTCAAAGAGGAAGATATACGGCTTATTGAAGGATTTGGAGTTGTTTCTTTTTGTTGGATAATAATACCAATTTTCGGGGCGCTTCCTTTTTACCTTTCTGGAAATCTAAGTTTTATTGACGCCTATTTTGAAACAATATCTGGATTTACAACTACAGGTGCATCAGTTATTAATAATGTTGAAATATTGCCCAAATGTATTTTGTTCTGGAGATCTTTTACGCACTGGTTAGGCGGTATTGGTATAGTTGTTCTTGCATTGATAATATTACCTGCTCTTTCAATTGGAGGTAGGCAGATTTTTTTACAAGAGCCATCTGGCCCAAAATTAGATAAACTAAAACCACAAGTTAGAGAAGTTGGAAAAATTATATACGGGGTATATATTTTGTTCACAGGCGTTCAGATTTTTCTATTAATTCTCGCAGGTATGACTCTTTTCGATGCTTCATGCCATTCTTTTGCTGCACTTGCGACAGGTGGATTCTCAACTAAAAACGCCAGTATTGGATTTTATGATAGTCCTTTGATAGAAGGCATAATTATTCTATTTATGTTTCTGGGTGCAACGAGTTTCTCTCTGCACTATGCAGCATTGAAAGGAAAGATAAATTACCCAAAGGACAGCGAATTTATGTTATATCTTTCTATTTTGGTCTTTTCAACTCTAATTGTAACATTAGACATTACTTACCAACTACATGAAAACATATTACTCGCATTTAGGCATGCTATTTTTAATGTAATAAGCATATCAAGTACTACAGGATATGCAACGGCGAATTTTGATTTATGGCCTGATCTTTCAAAATTGATTCTCCTCATACTCATGCTAATAGGTGGTTGTGCGGGAGGAACTGCAGGGGCTATAAAAGTTATAAGAATATTATTGTTAATAAAAATGGGTTTAAGGGAACTCTACAAAATTATACATCCAAATGCAATATTTCAGATTAAATTCAATGGAAAAATTATATCTGAAGAGGTTCTTCATGGTATAAGTGGATTTTATTTCTTTTATATGGTAACTTTTGGCCTATGTAGCCTAATCATGCTTGCCTTTGGTAATGATTTTTTAACATCTATTTCTTCTGTTGCAGCTACTTTAGGTGGAGTAGGTCCTGGGTTTAGTCTAGTTGGACCTATGGTAACATACAGTTTCTTACCATCAATCGCAAAACTTGTATTATGTTTTTGTATGTTGGCAGGGAGACTTGAGTTGTTTACTTTATTCGTATTGTTTATTCCAAGTTATTGGAAAGAGTAAATTTAATAAGTCAATGAAATAATGAAAAATAAGATATTTTCAATTTCATTGAGGTCTATCAATGCGTAGTAGAACTGTTCTAAAGATCATAGGGAGACTGCTTATGATGATAGGCGTTTCAATGATATTCCCCCTAATATGGGCCTTTTATTACGGGGAAAAAGAGTTTCTTGTATTTATTATTTGCATAGCACTCACTTTTTTTTCGGGATATGGTTTAAGTAAAATTAAAACTAAAGAGGAAGGATTAAGACTTATTGAGGGGCTAGGCGTAGTATCATTAGGATGGGCAGCATTTTCTGCCTTTGGTGCACTCCCATTTTTTCTTTCCGGAACTTTAGGGTATCTTGATGCATATTTTGAAACAATGTCAGGATTCACTACAACTGGAGCCACCGTTATACTGAATATTGACATTTTACCAAAATCCATCCTTTTTTGGAGATCAATGACTCAATGGATTGGTGGTATGGGAATTATCGTGCTGGCCGTTGCAATCCTCCCTGCCCTTTCTATAGGTGGAATGCAAATGTTTAATGCAGAATCTCCAGGACCTAAACTTGACAAATTGAAACCACAAATAAGAGAAACTGCAAAAATTCTTTATGCGGTATACCTTATTTTTACGGGTGCAGAAATACTTCTTTTAACCGCTGGAGGAATGGGGTTTTTTGATGCTTCTTGTCACACATTCTGTACCCTCGCAACAGGGGGATTTTCAACTAGAAACGCAAGTATTGCTTACTACAATAGCCCCTTTATTGAAGCTGTTATAACGTTCTTTATGTTTTTATCAGGTGCAAATTTTATGTTGCATTACGCTGCATTGAAGGGAAAATTAAATTACTTCAAAGATAAGGAGTTTATTTTTTATGTTATAGTTTTATTAGGATCGATTCTTGTAATGACTGCAGATTTGAGATACAGTGTTTTTAATAGTTTAAGTGATGCCTTTAGATATTCTTCTTTTCAAGCAGTTAGTATTATGACCACTACGGGATTTGCAACAAGTAATTTTGATGCATACCCTTCTCTTTCAAGATCTATATTGCTCGTTCTTATGTTCATTGGCGGTTGCGCTTGTTCAACAGGGGGAGGGATCAAAAACATTAGAATCCTTATAATATTAAAATATTTTTACAGAGAAATATATCAATTCGTACATCCAAATGCAATTTTATCTATAAAAGTAGGGGAAGATACTATTCCTGATGATGTTCTAAAAGGAGTTATGGGATTTTTCATAGGGTATATAGCAATTTTTATTGTTTCAACTCTACTGATTACAGCATATGGAATTGATATTATAACAGCTTTGTCAAGCGTTGCTGCAACCCTAGGTAATGTTGGCCCTGGATTAGGACTTGTTGGCCCAATGTATACATATGCATTGCTACCTGATTTAATCAAAGTAGTTTTT
>LNGC01000157.1 GCA_001587715.1 Candidatus Methanofastidiosum methylothiophilum
CGGGATACAAAGGACATACTCCTAATTGCAGCAGTTCCTTCAACACTCTTGATAGGGGTCTTGTACGGGTTTAGATTCTTTATGCATGCCCCGGTGATACTTGCAATCATCATGGCCGTGGGCGCATATGAAACTTCAAAAAGAATTAACAAGAATGCTTTCTATATATTTTTGATTGCTTTTTTGGTAATTTCTTATACAGGCGAGCCTACACTTAGATTAAGATCCATGGGCCCCCCCATGGGCGGCGGTCCTGCACCACAGATGCAATATGGCCCAAATCCAGGAGGCGAGGTCAAACCTATACAAGGAATTTCCCCAATTGTAATGCAGTCTACACCCTTAAAAGAAAATTTGAATGCTTTAATGGGAATTCAGATACGTACTCTGAAAATTAGCCCTTATGTTTCAGAAGATGCCTATAGGCTATACAACTTCATAAAAAATAACACCGATAAAGATGAAATAATTCATGTCCAAGGAGGGCCAATTGCAACCTGTATCTCTCTCTTTACAGATAGAAGGACAGACAACGGTATGTGGAAGGAAGTAACAAATGAAGACATGAGCAAATCGCCCCCAACAGGTGCAAACTATGGCGTAATAGAGATAGATGGCAGGCAGAACATAAACTTTCCTAAAGAAATAATAATGGAAAAATTTGGTCAGTTCATAGTATATGATGCTACTAAGATGCAACAGATAAAGCTGCCACAAGAGCAACCAAGGATACCACCTGTCTTGGCAGAGATTTCTGGCAAAATAAGAATTGCCTCAATATCTCTAAATACTGACAGAGAATCTACAAAAACAATTCTTTTGGAAGTCTCTGAAAAACTTAATCAACTTTCAAAAGGTGCACCAGATGAAAAAGGAAGGAAAATACTTGAAAGGTCTTCCATCATCCTAAGAAATAAGGCCCAAAAAATATCTTATGCTGAAGGGCAGGACATGGTAAGGGTAAAAGAAGAACTTATGACGATGGCTGAGTTATATGGGAGAGGGGATATCGGGGGAGCACTAATAATCTTAGAACGGATATAATTACATCCAATTTTTTCTTTTAAAGTAGTAGACCATAGATAACCCAATAGTCAGCATAAGTATAAGTACAGAATAATAACCATAGGGTGACTTTAACTCAGGCATAAACTCAAAGTTCATCCCGTATATGCCTGTAATTAGAGTTAGAGGCATCATTATAGTTGCAATTATAGTCAAAACTTTCATTACCTCATTTAATTTGTTTGATGTAAAGGATAGATAAGTATCTTGTATCCCAATCAGCGAATCTCTCATAGAATCTAGTGAATCAAAAATGCTTATAATGCTGTCATAATTGTCCCTGAAATAGATCTTCGTTTCATCAGACACAAACATTGATTCTTTTCTCAATAAGCCAAGTAGCTCTTCTCTTTCGGAAACAACAATCCTTTTGAAAAGAGAGACATCCCTCTTAAGTTCGATGACCTTTAGTAAACAATCCTTGTCCCCGCCATTGAAGAGCCCATCTTCTGTTTCTTCTAGTATTATATCAAGCCTATCAAGAATTAAAAAGTAGGAATCTATGATTCTATCCATTATAACGTGCAAAAGAAAGTCGGGCCCCTTATTCAGTATTTTGAATAGAGCCTTCTTGTCATTTTTTATTTTTTCCAAAATCTTGATCTCTTTTCTTGTGTCCTTTGTTATGATAAAATTGTTACCTATGACAACATCGTACTCATGCTTGTTAATTCTTGTGTCCATGAAAAGATTATAGAGAACAATGAAATTATAATTCTCAAAAACTTCTATCTTAACCCTAGTTCCTTCATCACTTAAGTCGTCAATAGTCACAGGATGCAGGTCGAAAATATCACCGAGAAAAGATATTTCTTCATTAGTTGAATCAACTAGGTCAATCCATAATCTTTCGCCCTTTTCAACTAACTCTTTTAATCTCTCAGGAGATGCAATTTCCCTTTGTATTTCTCCTTCAAGATACAATACCTCAAACATTATTTTATATTATGCTAGGATGTTTAAATTAGTTATTATTTATAGTTCATCCTCAAGCTTCAAAACAATCCTTCTAAAAATGCCCTTTAACGTGTATACTTCCCTATAGGTGTTAAATCCCCTGGTCAAAACATGCTTAAATACAGTTAGTGCATTATCCCGTCTGTACTCCCTCTCTTCAACATGGGCCAATATCTTTTTGAAATCCTCTATCAATAGATCCTTTTCAATTATTTCTTTCCCCTCAAGTGGATTTGTTTTTATAGAACACTTTGATTTGAATATTTCATAGAGAATTATAGACAGCGCATGCGATACATTCATAGTTGGATACCCCTTATCAGTTGGGATAGTAGTCATTGTATCACACATCTCAACTTCTTCATTTCTAAGGCCGCTACTTTCCCTGCCCAGGACTATCCCTATCCTAAACTCAGAAGGTATTTTTTTGGCAAGGCTTTCGACAGGTGTGTAATTTCTCAATACCCCTCCACTTGTATTCGCACTTGTTGCTACTGAGACATCAACAAAGGTCAGGGCGTCCTCTAGAGTTCTTACAATTTTCGCTGATTTTAGAATATCTTCTGCGTGGACTGCTAATTTGTAAGCCTCTTCATCAATATCAACTGGATTAACTAGGATAAGGTCATAGAACCCAAAATTTTTCATAACCCTCGCAACGCTGCCAATGTTTCCAGAAGACTCTGGCTCTACAAAAATTATATAAAACATCAAGAGAAGAGATTATTAAAGAAAAGATAAAGTTTTGGGTGCATTCATGGAAACATCCTTGGGAGTCGACATAATCTCCCGTGACCCAAGAATTTATGCAATGGTCATACTTTCTAGGGAAGAAAACAGATTTTTGCCTGTTTTGAAGGAAAGCGGGTCAAGGCTTAAACTTTTGAAACTAATAAAAAACTACTCTCCCCTCTATATGGGAATCGATTCTACCGAAGAATTCTCTAAAAATGATTTAGAGAAGCTTTCAAAGTACGTTTCAATAGTTCAGGTTACTGGAAAGTTTAATGACTTTACATCCCTCCCCACACTTGCAAAAAGATATAGGATAGTCCTAAATCCAAAAAATCCTTTTGATGAGGCATATGCTCTTGCTAGATTGCCGTTTGAAGGTGTTGGCTACAAATTAAAGTTATATGAAGATGAAACTGAGATACTTGTCTCAAGTGGCAGAAGCCTTGGGAGAGGAGGATACTCGCAAGGCAGGTATCAACGTAGGACATTTGCCCTTATCAAATATCGAGTTAGGGATATAGAGAAAGAACTTACAAATGAAGGATTTAACTTCGATATTGATATAGTCGAAAGAGAAGGGGGATTTTCAAAAGGAACTTTCAAAGTATACTCAAACTTTGAAAATATTCCAATAAAAAGCAGCAGAGGCGACATAAGGATAGATGTTAGGCCACTTAAAAAAAGCTCCATAGAATTTGAACCACTAGAAAAAAAAGTTGAACCTTCAAATATCAAAGATAAATATGTCATTGTAGGAGTTGATCCAGGAACAACAGTCGGACTTTCAGTACTTGAC
>LNGC01000158.1 GCA_001587715.1 Candidatus Methanofastidiosum methylothiophilum
GTGTGTCCACACAGCTCCAGGGCATGGGCCTGAAGATTACAGCGCTGGAGTAGAATTTAAGCTTCCAATATTCTCACCTGTTAACGAGACAGGTAATTTCACAGACGAGGCTGGAAAGTACGCGGGTATTTACATTAAAGATGCCAACGATCTTATTATCGATGACATCGAAGACAAAGGATTCCTTGTGTTTAGGGATTCAGTCTTTCACAGGTATGCTCACTGCTGGAGATGTAAATCTCCATTGTTATACAGAGCTTCTGATCAGTGGTTTGTAAAAGAGGCAATAAAAGACCAAATATTAAAAGAAAATAAAAAAGTAAAATGGGTGCCAGACTGGGCCGGTGAAAAGAGATTCCACAACTGGATTGAAGGTGCAAGGGATTGGTGCATCTCAAGACAGAGATTCTGGGGTATACCCCTACCCATATGGGAATGTGCCTGTGGAAACTTTACCGTAGTTTCTTCTATTGATGAGATTAAATCATTAGGAGGTAAGGTCCCAGAGGATCTTCATAAACCTTATATTGATGAAGTTTCACTAAATTGTCCAAAATGTTCTCAAAAAATGAAACGTGTTCCAGATATAGCTGACGTTTGGTTTGACTCCGGAGCTTCAACTTGGAGTTCTCTAGGGTATCCACAAAATAGTGAGAAATTTAATGAACTATTTCCAATTGATTTCATAACTGAAGGACTTGATCAGACCCGAGGATGGTTTTACACATTAATGCTAGAAAGCTTCATTATTTTTGACAGGGCTCCATACAATCAAGTTTTGATGAATGATTTCGTCTTGGATCAATTCGGGCAGAAGATGTCAAAATCACTTGGAAATGTAGTTGATCCAAAAGATGTCATAGCTAAATATGGTGCGGACGTCACAAGATTCTACTTATTATGGGAAATTGCACCTTGGGATAAACTAAAGTTCAACTGGGAGAATGTTGAAAGTATTTTTAGAACTTTCAACATATTATGGAATGCCTACAAGTTTGTTACTCTTTACATGTCTCTTGATAAATATGACGTCAATACACCTCTAGAAGATGTAAAGAAATATCTAAGGGATGAAGATAAGTGGGTACTCTCTAGAATTAATACTCTTACAAAGGAAGTTGAGGAAAACTTCGATACTCTTGAATTACATTTTATTCCTAGAAAAATTAAGGAATTCATCTTAGAGGATCTTTCAAGATGGTATATCCGTCTTGTAAGGGAAAGAATGTGGCTTGAGGGCGATGACAAGGAAAAGATAAGTGCATATGCTACTTCATTTTATGTATTCAAGAGATTGTCAAAACTATTAGCTCCTATATCTCCTTTTGTTTCTGAAGCTATATACAAAAACTTTGTCGATGAATCCTCTATTCATCTTTCAGACTGGGATAAACACGACGCCTCATTCATTGATTCTGAATTGGAACTAAACATGTCGATACTTAGAAATATAATTGAAGGGACTCTACACGCTAGACAAAAAGCAGGCATTAAATTAAGATGGCCTATTTCAAAAGTCATAGTTGAAACTCAGGACGAAAATGTAAAAAGAGCTGTTCTTGCCTTATCCGAAATAATGAAGAAACAGATTAATGTTAAAGAGATAGTAATAGGCGAAGTTATACAGGAGCTTGAAATACTTCCAAATCACAAATCAATTGGCCCTAAATTTAAAGGGGATGCAAAAAAAGTTGTCGATCTATTAAAAACACATAATCCTTGCTTTATTAAATCTGGATTTGAAAAAGATGGGGTATTCGACCTTGATGGATTTCAAATATCCCCGGAAGATGTAAACTTTAACTATCTTTTACCAAAGGGATATGAATTAAGTGAGTTTGAGAATGGAAGAGTCTACCTTTATACAGTAATTACAGAAGAATTAAAGTCTGAGGCTATAGCAAGAGAAGTTATACGAAGAATACAGGAGATGAGGAAGCAGGCAAATCTAAACGTGGAAGAATACATTAACTCATATGTAGAATCTACCTTTGAATCAGAACTAAAACACCACGAAGACTACATAAAGCGAGAAACAAGAAGCAAATCGTTGGTATTTTCTAAAGATAATAACTATATTGACAAAGAATGGGAGATAGATGGAGACAAGTTTTTAATTGGAATTAAAAAACTCAATTAATATCTCAAATATTTTATATTTACCTTTCTACCTCTAATTGTTGTATACCTTACAATCTCAATTTTTTTAAAGGGTTATAACTAAGTTTTTTATATCAATAAGAATATTCTGGTTTGATATCATGCCTTCAAATGTTACCCCTGAATACCTTAAAGCAGAAGATGCATATAAATCTGCTAAATCTCCCAAAGATAAGCTAGTTGCTCTTGAGCTTATGCTTAGTACTATTCCTAAACACAAGGGTACAGAAAAGATGCAGCTCCAGATAAAAAGAAATCTATCAAAACTAAAGAAAGAGGTTGAAAAAGAAAAAGAACTAAAGAAAGGTGGTTCTGGGGGAACAAGTTTTTTTGTTAGAAAAGAAGGAGCTGCTCAAGTTGCTTTGGCAGGTCTTCCCAATTCTGGAAAGTCAACAATATTAAATAAACTTACAGGAAAAGATGTTGATATTGGGCATTATGCCTTCACTACAGTTAAACCAACACCTGCAATGCTTCAATATAAAGGCATACAGATACAGCTTGTGGACATGCCTGGATTAATTGAAGGAGTTTCTCTTGGAAAGGGCATGGGTGGACCATTAATTAGTGCAATTAGGGCCGTTGATGCAATAGTTATCCTAGTTGATTTGTCAGTTGATCCTGTAAAAGATTTAGAACTAATACTAAAAGAACTTGAGGCAAAAGGCTTGAGGCTCAATAAAAAAGTTCCAAATATAGAAATTCAAAAAATCCCAACAGGAGGCATTGAAATAATCGGCGAGAATTTTCTAGTTGAATGCAATTCTCAAGACGTTAAAAAAATTCTTCAAGAAGAAAGAGTTCATAATGCTATAGTCACCATAAAAGAGCCAGTGACCTTAACAGATATTTTTGAAGTTTTGGATAGTTCATTAGAATACAAAAGAGCTATTATAATTGGTACTAAAGGAGATTTGCCTGGTAGTAAGGAAGGTCTGGAAAAACTTCAGAATCATGTACAAAATTTCAAAGTTTTCCCAGTATCCGCAATTAACAATGTTAATCTTGATATTCTGCCCAGTGAGATATTTTCTATTTTGGGAATTATCAGAATATATACACGCTCTCCAGGTAGAGAAATTGACAATGAGGCCATGCCAATGAAAATAGACTCTACTGCTCTTGACGCAGCCAAAAAAGTTCATAAGAACCTCTACAAAAACTTCAAGTTTGCTAGGGTATGGGGCGATTCAGCTAAATTTGATGGCCAGAGAGTAGGGCCAGAACATGTACTAAGGGACGGAGACATCATAGAAATACACATCTGATTTTTTTATTAATTTACCAAATAAGATTGGCGTAATTATTATAGATAGCAGAGTAACTATTACTATCGATGAA
>LNGC01000159.1 GCA_001587715.1 Candidatus Methanofastidiosum methylothiophilum
ATGCGAGTCTTTTATATGTTGCAAGTCTTTTCTTTGCATCCTCTTCGCATGCCTTGAAAAGTTCATCAGCAACATCTGGGAAAGTCTTAGCAAGAGAAGAGAATCTAACTTCATTCATTATAAAATCTCTGAAACTATCGGTTGGATCTTTCGAATCGAGCTGGAATGGATTTTTCCCCTGTGCTTCGAGTCTTGGATCGTATCTATATAAATGCCAATAACCTGCTTTTACTGCTTTTTCCTCTTCTTCTTGGCTTTTTCCCATGCCGGCTCTTAAACCATGGTTGATACATGGTGAATATGCTATGATTAATGAAGGTCCATTGTAACTTTCAGCCTCTGTTATAGCTTTTAAGAATTGATTTTTATCTGCCCCCATAGCTACTTGAGCTACATAAACATAACCATAACTCATAGCTATAAGTCCAAGATCTTTTTTCCTTACCCTCTTGCCAGCTGCAGCGAATCTTGCTACTGCGGAAATTGGTGTAGATTTTGATGATTGACCACCAGTATTTGAATAGACTTCAGTATCGAGAACCAAGAGATTTATATCTTCACCTTGAGCTATTACATGATCTAAACCACCGAAACCAATGTCATAAGCCCAACCATCGCCACCAACAACCCATATAGATTTCTTTATCAAATACTTGGTAAGAGCCTCTAATTCTTTTGAGGTTGCATTATTTTCAGAGTTTAATGCTGCTTTAATCTGATCAACAAACTGTATTTGTTTTCCGAAATCTTCTTCTTTCTTATATGCATCAAAGAGATTTCTGACTTTTTCTGAAACTTTTCCAGTTGAAATTGCTTTATCGAATTCGACCAAAGCCTTTTCTTTCAATTTTTTGTGGGCAAGATATAAACCAAAGCCATACTCTGCGTTATCTTCAAATAGACTATTTGCCCATGCTATACCTTTTCCATCTTTATTTGCCCTATAAGGAGTTGCAGGAGCTGATCCACCATAGATAGATGAACAACCAGTTGCATTTGCTACTATCATTCTATCACCAAAAAGCTGAGAAATTACTTTTATGTAAGGTGTTTCACCACAACCTGCGCAAGCACCAGAGAATTCAAATAATGGCTGTTTGAATTGGCTATTTTTGATATTGTTGACTGGTGCAATTTCTTTATATGTAACATTTTTATCGAAGTATTGCCATCTTGCTATTTCCTCTTCTTGAGTTTCAAGAGGTTTCATAACAAGGGCTTTTTCTCCTTTTTTACCAGGACAGATATCTGCACAGTTTCCACAACCAGTACAATCTAAAACAGAAACCTGAATCTTGTATTGATAATTCTCAAGTCCTTTACCTATTGCCTTTAATAGTTTTGTATTAGCTGGAACATTTTTAGCTTCAGTTTCATCGAGTAAAAATGGTCTTATTGCCGCATGAGGACATACAAAAGCACATTGGTTACATTGAATACAATTGTCTGGTTGCCACTCGGGAACATTTACAGTTATACCTCTTTTCTCATATTGTGTTGTTCCAGCAGGGAAAGTTCCATCTTCTCTATTTAGGAAAGCAGAAACAGGTAGATCATCACCTTTAAGAGAATTGATTGGAATCATGACTTTTTCTATGAATTCTGGAACGTCACCATAGTCTTTTTTCTCATCTGGTAGATTTTTCCATAAAGGATCTACTGGGACTTCAATGACATCACCACCTCTATCGATGGCATTGAAATTCTTCTTTACTACATCTTCTCCCTTTCTTCCATAGGTTTTCTCGACTGCTTTTTTCATCTCGCTGACTGCTTTTTCATAGGGGATAACATTTGAGACTTTGAAGAAAGCGGATTGCATTATGGAGTTTGTTCTGCCTGGGAGACCAACATCTTCTGCTATCGCCGTAGCATTTATAATGTAAAATTTAACATTTTGCTCAGCCATCTTCTTTTTCAATGAATTTGGAAGATGATTAACGACTTCATCCTTATCCCATATTGAATTTAAGAGGAAAACACCATTTTTCTTAATAGGTTTCAATAGATCGTATTTATCGAGGTAGGAAGGCACATGGCAGGCTACGAAATCTGCATGTGAAACATAACAAGGAAGATGAATAGGTTTCTTACCAAATCTTAAATGGGATATAGTGACACCACCAGATTTCTTTGAATCATATGCAAAGTATGCTTGAGCATATAGATCTGTTGTATCACCTATGATTTTGATCGAGTTTTTATTAGCACCTACGGTACCGTCTGAACCTAAACCATAAAATAATGCTTCAAAAGTCCCTTCAGGGGTTACATCTACTGGCTCTGAAGGGACAAGAGATGTGAAGGTAACATCATCAATAATACTTATAGTAAAATGATCCTTAGGTTCATTTCTTGCAAGGTTATCATAAACAGCAATAAGATCTTCTGGTTTTGTATCTTTTGAGGAAAGACCATATCTACCACCAATGATAAGTGGAGCATCTTTTTTACCATAGAAAAGGCTTTTAACATCAAGATATAAAGGTTCACCAAGACTACCTGGTTCTTTTGTTCTATCAAGAACTGCGATTCTTTTAACTGTCTTTGGTAAAACATTGAAAAAGTATTTTTCAGAAAATGGTCTGTAGAGGTGAACTGTTATTGCTCCAACTTTTTTACCTTTGCTTACTAAATAATCTATCGTTGGTTTAAGTAAATCTGTAACTGAACCCATTGCCACTATTATATATTCTGCATCTTGTGCACCATAGTATGTAAAAGGATGATATACTCTACCCGTAATTTTAGAGAGTTTCATCATCTCTTCTTCAACTATATCAGCAACCTTTTCATAATATGGATTGCAGGATTCTCTAGCCTGGAAGAAGATATCTGGATTTTGTGCTGTTCCTCTTGTAATTGGGGCATCTGGACTCATCGCTCTTTGTCTAAATTTCTTAAGACCTTCCATATCTATTAGAGGAAGCATATCTGAATATTCCCAAGCTTCAACCTTTTGGATCTCATGAGATGTTCTAAATCCATCGAAGAAATGTAAAAAAGGAACTCTACTTCTTATAGAAGCTAGATGAGCAACTGGAGCTATATCTAAAATCTCTTGTACAGAACCAGTTGCTAAAAGTGCAAAGCCTGTTTGCCTACATGCCATGACATCTGAATGATCACCAAAGATAGATAATGCATGACTTGCAACTGTTCTAGCTGAAACATGAAATACTCCTGGTAATAATTCTCCTGCTATTTTATACATATTTGGAATCATTAATAGTAAACCTTGTGAAGCAGTGTAAGTTGAGGTTAAAGCTCCTCCCTGTAAACTTCCATGTACTGCACCAGCAGCACCTGCTTCTGATTGCATTTCGACAACTTTTACAACCTGACCAAACATGTTTTTCTCACCATTTGAAGCCCATTCATCGACATATTCAGCCATTGTTGAAGATGGAGTTATAGGATATATAGCTGCGACCTCAGTAAAGG
>LNGC01000160.1 GCA_001587715.1 Candidatus Methanofastidiosum methylothiophilum
TCTTTCTGGCTTTCATTAAACTCTGATGGCGCAGATTCCTCTAAGTCATTCTTATCTAAAGATATATCAATCGGTATAGTGTTTAGATAAATATTCTCAAAGTTCCCATATATTTCATTTGTTCGAATAAAGGAATTAAGATATTTTTTATTGGACTCGTATTGGGTAACATGACTTTTTAATGCAGAAAATTTTTTCAGTACATTTCCAGATTTCATTGGTAATTCTTTCCAAACGATTCCATCGTCATATGAGGGTGGATCTAAAAAGTATTGGGGGTAGTAGCCCAATGGATATGGCCATTGTCTATAATGAACTAGGTATGGATAAACTTCAACATCTTTTTCCATATCCCAAAGAGATACAGTAGTGAATACAAACAATGCTCTGTGATCAGGATGGTGGTCGTCTGGATGGGAAACGAATATCTTTGTAGGATTGAACTCTGTTATAACATTTTCAATGTCAGACAATATAGATTCACCTTTATATGGGGAGTCTGGGCTAAGTGCTGTTGAATATGGCACTGAAGTCTTTCTTGTAAGGATACCTGTATATGGGGGGCTAGAACCCCAATGATAGTAAAGTATCTCAGAAGTCCCGTAATCAGGATACCCCAAAAATGTGACATCTTCTTCAGAAAGCCCTAGTTTTTTAATAGCATTTAGTGCCTCACCGTGCCTTATTTCCCCAAGATTTAATGCCTGGCCCGGGGTAAGCATAGGTATTTTTTCAAAAACTGTGTATGACCATACATTGAAATCCCCATATGTAAAAAATACAACATGAACTGGGATCCCTTTATCTAAGGCTTCCTGTACCAATCCCCCTGTGGCGACAGATTCGTCATCTGGGTGAGGGGCCATGATTAGTATACGATCATTACTAGATAGAACAACATTAGGAATGTTTGGATTATCGGGCACAAAAGGATTCATATTTGGCCAGTAAAAGTATAAAACAAATAATAAAAACACAATCAGAATAATTCCATATTTAATATTTCTTTTCAAGTAAACTCCCCCGAAGTTATTGTTTGTAATCTAAACTAAAATAACCCTTATAACTTTTCAGTTTAGGCTTGCGAATTTCTTAATTATAGAAAATAATAAATTAATATGCCCTTGGATAAGACCCCAGAACTTTTACAGAGAATATTGATGATAACTCCTTTAATGTCAGGTTTATCTTCTTATCTTTGGTATGGCCTTTGAAATCAATGAAAAAAATGTATTCCCCCATCCTCTTCTTGGAAGGTCTTGACTCGATTTTTGTGAGATCAATCCCCGCATCGTAAAAAGGTTTTATAACGGAATACAAAACACCAGGTCTATTAACACTTGGAGATACAACTATACTTGTTCTATCCTTCCCAGTTGGAAGTGTACTTTGATTCCCTACAACAAAGAACCTTGTAAAGTTGAGTTTTTCATCCTGAACATCTTTTTTTAGTAATTTTAACTTGTATAAATCGGCAGCAAATTCAGACACAAGTGCTGCATACCTATTATCTTTTCTATTCGAAAGTTCAACTGCAGAAATCGCATTTGAAGAAGTTTCATGTATCTCAACTTTTGGTAGATAATTTCTGACAAACTTCTCACACTGAGAAAGGGTAAGGTTATGAGAATATAATACCTCTATATCTTCTAATTCTCCCCAACAGGCAAGATTATGCTGGATAGGTAAGAGATACTCTTTATTGATCTTTAAATCAAATTCAATAAGACTATCGAGTGTCTGAGATACTCCTCCCACAAGTGAGTTTTCTACCGGAACAACTCCGCCTTCACATTCACTTTTCTGAACTGCATTGAATACTTCCCATATGCTTCGTTTGAATAATATTTCGTCTGCCCCAAGTAACAAAGACGTTTCGTGACAGAATGTGCCTTTCGGCCCCAATGTTGATACCTTCACTCACTCACCATCCTTTTGATCAATATATTGCTCTCCTTCTCAGCTTTTTCCGTGAACTCTCCGAGATATTCTGAAGCTTCTTCGAAGAATTTTATAAATCCATCTCGGTCTTTTGTTTCAATTTTCTTAAATAACGTCTCAGCTGATTGGATGTACTGTGACAGTATTTCAGGTGTTTTTGGATTTAAAAGAGATATGTCTGCATACAACTCAGGCTCCTGATTTAAGATTCTGCCTGCCATATCTAGTGTCAATCTATACACGGGACTTGTACATTCAAGACTTTTTTTTATGTCAAAATCTAAATCTTTTAGGGAATGGCAAAGAACAATTGCAGAAAAGTGTGTTAACCCCTGAATCACAGCCATCATCCTGTCGTGTGTTTCTGGGGACATCTCAACAATGTTCGCCCCTCTTTTGGAAAGTGTGGAATTAATCTTTTGATAGAGATCTTTTTTGGATATTCTTTGGGGGCATAGTATAATAGTCTGACCGGATATATCGCCTATAGATGGTGCAAACAGTGGGTGAGTCCCTAAAACATCTGCCTTAGACTTTAACATTTCATCAATTGGCCTTACCTTAAGCGATGTTAGATCCATCAAGAGTTTTCCTTCCCCCATAAAAGGAACTATTTCTCGTATTACGGCTATGGTAGATTCAATAGGAACTGATACAATTACAATATCGCTTTTTCGGATGAGCTCTTCTTTAGAAAGGGATGTCGATCTTGATGAAACAAGAACTTCAAATCCTTCTTCCTCAAAGAGTTTTTTGAATAATCCGCCGAGTTTGCCAGTTCCCCCTATAATTCCAACTACTGTCACTTTATTCCCCCTATAGACTTCTGCATAAGTAGATGGTCTAAAATTGTAATGGCGACCATTGATTCACATACTGGATTAATTCTTGGAATTGCACAGGGGTCATGCCTTCCTTCGATTTTAATTAATCTATCATTTCCTTCGATATCAATTGTTTTTTGCTCTTTGGAGATTGAAGGTATCGGCTTTACTGCAACCCGAATAACAATATTTTCTCCATTGGATATACCTCCAACAATACCTCCGGCCCTATTTGTCACAAAACTCCTTTTGCTCATTTGGTCATTACTTTCAGAACCGAATAAATTGGAAAGATTAAATCCTCCGCCAAATTCTACTCCTTTGACTGCACCAATGGATAAGAGCCCTTTTCCTAAATCGGCTTCAAGTTTATCAAATACTGGCTCCCCCAATCCTACGGGAACATTTTTAACAACTATCTCGACGATCCCTCCGACAGACTCGCCTTGAGATTTTGCATTGACAATTTGTTGGGCCATTTTCTCAGAGATTCTTATATCTGGGCACCATAATCTATCTTTTATTATCTCCCCTCTTTTCAGAGAGTTGTAATCAATGCTAGATATTCCAATACCTCCGATATCCTTTGTAAATGAAAATAGTTCAAATCCTTTAATCTCTTTTTCCAAAACTTTTCTTGCAACTGCCCCGGCTGCAACTCTAGCAACT
>LNGC01000161.1 GCA_001587715.1 Candidatus Methanofastidiosum methylothiophilum
ATAGGATTGGCACAAACAGACTATAAAATTTACAGTATCTCTAAGAAATTAAAACCTGATGTATTGATAGGCTTTGCAAGCCCTTACATAACGCATGTTGCAAAATTATTAAGAAAAAAATCAGTACTATTTAATGATACAGAACACGCCGCCTTGAACAATAAACTTTCGATACCGTTTTCAGATTATTTTTTAACACCCGCATGTTTTATGGGTGATTATGGGGCAAAGCATATCAAATTTAATGGTTACAAAGAGCTTGCATACCTACATCCAAATTCGTTTAAGGAAGAGAAGAATGTCTTAAAGGAATTGGGCATTGGAAAAAATGAGTCTTATTCTCTAGTAAGGGTCGTATCTTGGGAAGCAAGCCATGACGTAGGGTATAAAGGCATATCTAAAAAAGAACTTTCAAAATTGATCAATATATTAGAGAGGCATGGCAGAGTATTATTGAGCTCAGAGTCTAACGATAATTCGTTTGAAGATTACCAAATCAAAGTTCATCCTGCAAAGATCCATACATTGATGAATCACTCCTCACTGTATATTGGAGAGGGTGCAACTATGGCAACAGAAGCGGCAGTCTTGGGAAAGCCGAGCATCTACATATCGCCCTTGGTAGGGACAATGGGAAATTTTATTGAGCTAGAAAATTATGGGCTCCTGTTTTCTTATAAGACAATCCAAGAGTCATTTAATAAAATTCAGGATAGCTTAAGTAGTGATTATAAAAAAGAATGGGGGCAAAAAAAGCAAAAACTGCTTAGAGATAAGATAGATGTCACGTCATTCATGATTGATTTCTTTGAGAAGGAATTCAATATATGATCAGAGGCACCCAACACCCTTGTATGTGAATCCCCTTTTGTCTAGATTGTCTTTATTAAAAATTCTTCTACCGTCAATAACTAGGGGGTTATTCATCAATTTTTTAGCTTTGTCTAAATCCATATCCTTGAATATATTGTGTGAGGTCATCACAACAAAAGCATCCGCTTCTTTAAGCGCATCATAAATATCTTTGGAATATGAAACTCCAAAAGATTTTATATATTTCTCATCAACATAGGGGTCGACTACTGTTACAATTGCCCCTCTTTTGACAAGCTCCGTTATAAAATGCTCTACAGGTGTTTCCCTGACATCACCAACGTTTTCCTTGTATGAAAAACCTAAAACTGCTATCTTTGAATTCTTAACTGACTTCTCCATGTCATTTAAGGCATCCCTCAAAAGTTCAAAGATATGATATGGCATATAGTCGTTAATCTCTCTACCTGCGGTAATTACTTTCGAGTGATAGCCAAACTCTCTTGCTTTGGAAACTAGGTAGTAAGGATCGACAGGTAGGCAGTGTCCACCAACTCCGGCCCCGGGATAGTAAACATTAAAGTTCCACTTTGTGCTCGCCGCTTTAATAACTTCAATTACATCGATACCCATCTTTTCAAAAATCAAAGCAAGCTCATTCATCAAAGCAATGTTCAAATCTCTTTGGATATTTTCAATTACTTTAGCTGCCTCTGCAGTCTTTATGTCGCTCACTGTGTCTATCTGGGCTTTTATGACGTGTGAATATACTTCTTTTGTGATATCTGCCCACTCTCTTGTTATGCCCCCAACGACCCTATTGACATTATCGATTGTATGTTTTGTGTCTCCCGGATTATACCTCTCTGGGCAATAAGCCAGCCCAAAATCTACACCTGCTTTAAGGCCAGAAGATTCCAATATTGGTTTGACAATGTCATCTGTTACGCCAGGATATACTGTTGACTCCAAAACAATAAGCTGTCCTTTTTTCAGTGATTTTGAAATATCCTCTGCTGCTGAAACTACATACGATAGATCCGGCTCTTTGTCCTTTGTTATAGGAGTTGGGACTATGATTAAGACAATATCACTATTACTCACAGCATCAATTGTATTGTTTGTGCAGTGGAACTTATTCTGATCAACTACTTCTTTTATTCTTTCATCTAATCCTAGCTCATTTAGATGAGAAACACCTTTGTTAAGGCCATTGACAATCCTTACTAATTTATCCACGCCATATACTTTGAAGCCTTTTTCAGCAAAATAAACGGCTGTTGGAAGTCCCACATAACCCAATCCTATAATAGAAATAACTGCTGTTTTGTTTTTGATCTTCTGTTTAAGTGTTTCCATAAAAAATCACTCGATTGAAAGAATCTATATAGTTCTTAATTATAAATTTAATTTAAAATTCTATCTAATATACTTAGAAATCCGGTATTATTGGAATGTTTCTCTTATGCTCACTTTTTTTGATAAGCTCTTCAATCTTTACTTTGACGCTATCGCTCACCGTTTTTCCTTCTATGTAATTGTCAATCTCTTGGTAAGTTATCCCTAGTTCAGCTTCATCTGTCTGGCCCTTCCAGAGGCCTGCTGAAGGCGGCTTATCGATAATCTTTTCAGATACTTTTAGGGATCTTGCAAGTGAATAAACATTTCTCTTTGTTAGATTTCCCAAAGGTAGTAGATCGCACCCCCCATCGCCATATTTTGTAAAGTAGCCCACAGTAAGTTCGCTCTTATTTCCTGTGCCTATAACAAAATAGTTGAGTCTGTTAGCATAATAATATAGGACTGTCATTCTAAGCCTTGGCTTTATGTTTGCAAGGGGTAAATCCCGATCATCCCTCATATCCCCAAACTCATCTAGAAGTGAGTTATATGTTGAGTCAATATTTATAGTCTCATATTTTAGGCCAATTTCCTTTGCAACTGACTTTGCATCGTCCATATCATTTTTGTTGCTGTAGCATGGGATTATAAGACCTAGAGAGTTTTCAGGAAAAGCATTTTTACAGAGATAGGCTGTCACAGTTGAATCAATGCCACCACTTAATCCAAATACGACACCTTTTCCCCCCCCAGAAGTAACTTCATGTTTTAACCAATCTGAAAGTTTCTTAGAAATGTCACTAGTCAAACTTTACCTCCATGTCCTCCTTGATGATGTTTAAGACAATTGAAGTTCCACCTCGTAAACTTTTCAAGATGGGAGCTGTTTCTAAATCTTCCGATAATAATCGCATCATAGCCGCCTGTCACATCGTATACTGCAACGACATTATTTTCTGCCTTTACTATATCTTCTACCTCTTTTAGCTTTCCTTTAGAAATGATAAGGTGAATAACAGCCGTAAAGTCATAGCCGCACTTTTCAGAGTCAAGTACAGGTATGTATTTTTTTATAATACCTGCATCCTCCATGGCCTTGACTCTCAAAGAGATTGTCGTTATGGAGTGGCCTAGCCTCCTCGCTATCTCGGAAAAACTCGTCCTTGCGTCCTGATTTAGAATCTTAAGGATATTTATATCCAGACTGTCC
>LNGC01000162.1 GCA_001587715.1 Candidatus Methanofastidiosum methylothiophilum
ACAGAAAATGGATTAGGTGTATTGTGGTTATGTGCACCTCTTTTTTGTCCTGAAGACGTTAGAAGTGCTCTTGGGATACCGACTCATA
Source organism: Candidatus Methanofastidiosum methylothiophilum (assembly GCA_001587715.1). Taxonomy (GTDB): domain Archaea; phylum Methanobacteriota_B; class Thermococci; order Methanofastidiosales; family Methanofastidiosaceae; genus Methanofastidiosum. Next base: position 89 of record LNGC01000162.1, read on the forward strand.
TTTTACCCCAAGAGATCCTAATAGTTGGTATACCTGATGAAGACCCAATAAAACCAAAAAGAAGAAATTTAGAAGATGTAATTCATTTTAATGGGTGGTAGAGTGATTACAGTTCTTTCTGGTGGTGGCGGGGGAGCAAAATTTGTTGACGGCCTTTATAGCTTAACTAAAGATTTTTCAGTCATTGCAAATACTGGGGATGATATTGATATTTATGGTCTACATGTATCGCCTGACATAGATACTCTCATGTACACTCTTTCTGGAGAAATCGATGTAAATAAAGGATGGGGGATTAAAGATGATACCTTCATCTGTCAGAATTATCTAAAATCATTAGGGTATGATCAATGGATGTTACTAGGTGACAAAGATTTGGCCGTACATATAATGAGGACTGAACTTATAAAAGCAGGTAAAAGTTTGACTGAAGTAACATCTGACCTTTGCAAAAGGTTTGGGGTAAAAATCCCATTAATCCCAATGACAGACGATTATTTTCAAACACACATTGAATTAGACAATAAAATACTCCATTTTGAAGAGTATTATATAAAAAGGCCACAAGGTAAGATAAAAAATATAATTTACAAGGGCAAAGAAAAGGCAAAACCATCTGAACAGTTTCTGAATGCACTTGATAGTTCAGATTGGATTATTTTCCCTCCTTCAAACCCTTTAGTGAGCATTGGCACAATTTTATCGCTTAAAGGAATAAGAAAAAGACTAAGGGAAAAAAATGTTTTGGGGATATCACCCCTTATACAAGGAAGGGCAATAAAAGGGCCTCTAGTTGAGCTAATGAACTCCTCAAAATATGAAGTAAATTCATTTGGCGTGGCAAAGTACTATGGGGATTTATTGGATATATTTATAATCGATAGTCTTGAAGCAGACGTAGCAGAAAGAATTAGGAGCGAACTTTGCATGGAAGTATTAACAACAGACACTTTGATGAAGACCAGAAAAGACAGAGCAAGGCTTTCTAAGTTTGTCCTCGATAGGATTGATTAGATGGCATTACCAGTAATTCTACCTTTAAAGTATGTCAATTTTTCTAAATCAAGGCTTAACGAGATTTTAGGCCAAAATAAAAAACATCTTGTAATAACCCTTTTAGAAGACATGATAGCCATACTCCAAAAATTCCCTGAAATTGAGATATATCTTCTAACAAAAAAAGAGAATCTGGATATTATTCCGAGTGATCTTGGTGTTAGATTCATACTTGAAGACGAAAAGGACCTTAATAGGGCATTGGAAAAGGGCTTGAGTTTCATAAAAACCAAAGAAAAAAAAGTTCTGATATTACCCTTGGATTTGCCATTCATAACTGGAGAGGATATTGAAAAACTAATTATTATTTCTAAAGCGGACGGAGGTGCAATATCTCCATCATCTAGAGATGGTACCTCCGCAATAATACTGCCTTTAGATAGGAATTTTAAATTACAATTTGGCGAAAGAAGTTTTCAAAAACATTTGTCTGAATTTGAGAAGAAGAAGATTCCTTTTCAAATCCATTACTCTGAATCTTTATATTATGATCTAGACACGCCAGAAGATGTAATGAGGGTGCTTTCCATAAAGACGGGCAGTAAAACGTATTCTTTATTAAAAGATATCATCCCTCCAGATTATACTTACGATAACTTAGTTGACAAATAATTGATGTTTAATATATTTTGGTGGACCAAAACATTTATAAATTAGGCCAACCGAAACTATTTACTGATAAAATGCCAAAGCAGGACGTTGAAGAATATTTGGAAGCTATACTAGATATAGTCAATGAGAAAGGTCTGGCTAAGACAACTGACATTGCACAGGCCTTAGGAGTTTCACCTTCAAGTGTAACTGAGGTGATTCAGAGACTCAATAAAAATGATTTGATTTTTTATGAACCATATAAGGGTGCTACACTTACTGAAAAAGGATTGAAAATAGCCAACAAAATAAAGAGAAAGCATAGATTATTAGAAATATTCCTCGGCGATTATCTTAAAATCAATTCGGCTAATATTCATAAAGAAGCATGTAGAATGGAGCACTGTATTTCAGATGAAGTTACCGATGCTTTATGTAAAATGATGGGCGGGCCATCTAAATGTCCTTGTGGCAAAAATATACCAAAATGTGATTCAGATGCAGATTGTGACATTTGTTTGAGGCGATAAATCAATGAGTGTAACAATAGCCTTGGTTGGAAGCCCAAATGTTGGTAAAAGCGTAATCTTTTCTCACCTTACCGGTAAATATGTCACAGTATCCAATTATCCTGGGACTACAGTTGAGTTATCGAGGGGCAAGGGTCTATTAGGGATAAAAAAAGTGGATATAGTAGACACCCCTGGATCAAACAGTATTGTTCCAATGTCAGAAGATGAAGAAGTAACTAGGAATGTACTTCTTTCAGGAGAGGTTGACTACGTAGTTCAAGTAGCAGACGAAAAAAATCTACAGAGAGCATTAATGATATCTTCAGAACTTTCTGAACTTGAATTACCCTTTACTCTTGTTTTGAACATGGCAGATGAAGCCAGAAGAAAAGGAGTAATTATAGACATAGACAGGCTTTCGAAGATACTCGGTGTCCCTGTAGTTGAAACAGTTGCTGTTGAGGGCAAGGGTATAGCCAAAATGAAGAAATTGATATTAAATTCATCAAAATCATATATAAAAGTAAATTATGGAAAACTTGAAGGCTCCGTCGATAAATTAACAAAAATACTTGGAACTAGGGGAAAGGCTATTATGGCCTTGTCAGACGAATCATTTGCCGAAAGAATTCTAAAAGACAAGAAAAAGATCCAAGAGGTAAAAGAAATAATCAAAAAAGAGAAAGAGTCTATTTCGGTACCTCTTTTTTACTATATCAGGGAAAAAAGACGTGAAGAAACTCTCCATATCTTAAGAAAAGTAAGAAAAGAAGATAAGGTTCTAAAAACACAATTATCTGAAAAACTTAGCAATCTAACTTTAAACCCAGTTACAGGCATCCCCATATTTCTGGGTATAGTTCTTTTGCTTTACGAGTTTGTAGGTTTTCTTGGAGCACAGATAATGGTTGAGTTCTTAGAAGAAAAAGTCTTTGGTGAGGTAATTAATCCTGCATTAATTTTCATTTTTGACAATTATATCCATAATGATTACCTTTCAAGGATGTTCGTAGGGGAGTTTGGAATAATTACAATGGCAATGACATATGCGATAGCAATTATATTTCCAATTGTATTAACATTTTTCATAGCATTTGGACTTCTCGAAGACTC
>LNGC01000163.1 GCA_001587715.1 Candidatus Methanofastidiosum methylothiophilum
CTGCATTGTGTGTGAAGGGCATGGAACCGTAATAGGGAAGCTGATCGGGCCGGTGACGGATCTATGAGTATGACATATCCCTGTCCCGCAGGAGGGGAAGTTGACTGCCCTTCATGTAACTGGTGGGATTTTGTTGAGGGATGCACGTATCCCTCGCTCGACCGGAGGTAAACCATAATGGTAAAATTAACTGTAAAATTTGAGATAAATACCGACTCCTACAAAGTAGCTCATACTATCCTCGATATGATGCTTACGAGGGGATGGGATGAACCGGGATTTCGTGATAGGAGGATTGAATATAAAGGAATTGTTCAGACACCAAAGCGGTGTGCAGAACTCGACCAGGCGTGAAGATCATGAAGTATTACTTGGTTTTCGTTCAGGAAAACGGGAATGTGCGAGAAGTGCAGGAGAACATCGAGGTTGATTACACGACTTACATCGAAATATTTGAGAAGGTGCGAGAATGACTGCACTCGACCAGAGGTAAAGATGCACTTCAACACAAAACGGTTTCAAATAATCCTCTTCACAAAAAGGTTCTATATCAACACAGAAGGTTTTCCACGACTCGGTGAATATAAGAAGGCTGTTATAAAGTGGGGAGTGGGGTTGGGACTAATTGAGATTAGGAGATGGGGATGGATAAAGAGAAAATCACTCGACCAAACGTCAATGGGGAAATGAAGAAATGGGACAAGGAAACAGACCAAAAGATGCCTTCTCATATGCCGCTCTGCGGTATCCAGAGATCAGGCCGATTTGTTTTAGGAATAAAAACCGATGCCCCGATCCATTCTTATGTATGGACCGGTGCGTTCATCGGAGGGAATGTGAGGAGTGAAAGCTCGACCGGAAGGAAGGATCATGATTACCAATGATTTCCTAATCGGGGTCTTTATTGGGATTTTTATAGGACAAATCCCAATCCTGGTTCTAATCTATTGCAGGGTGAAGGGAATCAAAACGAGACTCGACCGGGAGTAAAGATCATGAAAGGATGGGATAGCAAGCGAATGATAGGGAAAGTCAAAGAATCATTCAAAAATTACCTTGATAGACAGACACGACTCCATGATGATCCATTATGGAACGCCTTTTACAACGGATGGCTTGAGGGACGCGGGGACATGCTCATGCAGATGGAAAAAGAAGAGAATGCAGGACTCGACTAGGAGGATTGGGAGTAGTTTACATCTGACTTGTAAAAGTCAATATAAAACACAATTATTTTATATAGATATATAAATAAAATTAATTTACATATATCTTTTCAATGACAACTTTACATATTATAAAAATGTAAAGTTATTTTTCTTCATTCAAACGCTTGTACATTGTTGTTCTATTTATTCCATAATAATCTGCAATCGCTGATTTTTTCCAACCTAATGCAATTTTTTGTCTTATGTCTTCGATCGGGACTCTTTTCTTCGGTCTTCCGAATTTTTTACCTTCATCTTTTGCTCTATCTCTACCCAAAGTTGTACGTTCCATTATCAATTCTCTTTCATATTCTGCGAGTGCTCCCATTATATAAAAGAAAAGCCGACCTTCTTTCGTAGCCGTATCTAGATTCTGTGTTATGACTGCAAATCCTATATTTTTATCTTCAAATAGACGAGATATATTAATTACGTCGATAATTGATCTCCCAATTCTATCCAATTTATATATTACAACAATTTCCACGCCAAGTGGATTATACTCGGTCACGTCTTTGATCATATTCTTAAACTCTTTTCTTTCTATATCTTTTCCAGAAGCAACCTCCGAATATATTTTCATTAATTCATATCCTCTCAAGTCACAATATTTTTTAATCTGGTCTTCTTGAAGTTTTAAGTTATCTTCTTGTTTTTTTGTGCTTACTCTTGCATAACCAACAGCTTTCATTATATACAATCTCCTAAATTTGTATGAAATATATATTACAAATAATATAATAATCATATATGATGATAAATATTTTCTCGGTGTTTAAATAAACACATATTGTTTTATGATAATAAATGAGCATTTTATAACAGTATAATATGTGTAAAAACATTTAAATATTTTGAAGTAATAATAATATTATCATGAAGAAAATGGAATTTGATTTATGGTTAATACCATTTGTCGCCGGATTTTGTATTTTCATAATGGGTATATACGGTCAACAATATATACTTTCTTTAATTGGTTGCATCATTTCTGCGACGGCTTTTATTATAGAATATCGTCTCGGCGAAGTCGATATTAGCGTAGAGGTTGAAAAATGTATTATAAGAAAATAAAAGAAAATCAAAACGATTGGCTAAATGCCATCCTTGGATTCGATATCATTATGATAATATACGTATGGTGTTTAGGACAATTATTTAATTTAGAATTTTGGGTCCCTATACTAAAATTAATAAGTATTCAGTGGAGTTAATCGATGGAAACCGGAAATGAGATATTGATATTAATATGTGTATTCTTATTAATTCTTCTAGGATTTTTTATAGTCTTCACAGCAGCCGAAGAAATGACAAAAAAAAACGATACGAAGACTGTTATGAATGTATGCACAACATTACATTGATAGAGCATTGCAATCAATTTAATGAATCCAACGAACCTCACGAATGTCTACACCTCGGATGGTGTATTACTCTAGAACATATAAAACAAAGTTCAAAATAAAAAAATTAATTTCCTTCTTTTTCATCCAAGGATTCTAATTTACTATACACTTCAGATAACGAATTACCCATAATACACCCATTACCACTCATCACTCTATTCCACGGATAACTGATAGCACATACACGTATACTATTTTTTTCAGCTTCCTGTATTATATGCGGAGAATCGTCGACTACAAGCTTTACCATTTTATTAAACAATTTGCTTTTATCAGGAAGTACACAAACTTCGTCGTAATACAACTCATATTTATCCAACCAATTTTTTGTCACATCCAAAAACCTATTTTCGCGGTGGGATGCTACGCATACTCTATAAGATTTGGAGAGACACACGAGGAACTCTTTTGCATCTTCAAATGGTTTGAAATCCATCTGACGTTCGTGCGCGCGCCCAACCGCTTCGAAAAATTGTTTTTTTGACATATATTTCGTATAGAAATTCCAATCATTCCAATTTTCTGGGGTGGGGATGTCTTTACATACTTTACAAAGTTCTTTATGTAATTCTGCCGCATAATCAAACAGAGTATTATCCACATCTACTATAACTACCGGTTTATTTACCATTTTAATCTCTTATATATACGTGTTT